>JAAFIT010000227.1 GCA_013298745.1 Sphingomonadales bacterium | reverse complement strand
GGGAGCGCCGGCGCGCAGCGAGGCACGCAATGCGCTGATCAGCCACCATATCGCCGCACAGGCCGTCAGCCTTGTCGGTCCGCCAAGCGAGGCACGCGGCGCTTTTCAGTTCCCCGAAAGCCTGCGGGATCGGCCGCTGGTGCTGCCCAGCCGCGACAGCGATGTGCGGCTGGCGTTCGACCGGCTGCTCGCCGGCACTGGTGTGCGGCCAATCATCCTTGCCGAAGTCGATGACATGGCGATGCTGCGCCTGCTCGCCCGCGAAAGCGAGGCCCTCACCCTGGTGGCGCCGATCGTCGTGCGCGATGAATTGCAGGCCGGCAGCCTTGTCGAAGTGCACAGCCTGCCGTCGATCACTGATGATTACTACGCCATCGTGCAGGACCGGCGCTTCCCCAATCCGCTTCTCGCCGATCTGCTGGCAAGGCCGGGGCAAGTCGACTTTCTGTGAAGGGTCTCCGGCGGTGAAAAAACAGGCCCGGCAACATGGCGTTGCCGGGCCTGTTTTCAACTGCGAGCGATGATCAGCCGCCAGCAGGTGTCGGCTTCACGTCCGGCTCTGCCGCTGCCACCGGAATGGCGACCGGTGGTGCGGCCGGGACCGGCGCCGGCGCCGCGGCGGCGACCGGATAATCGCCGCGCAGCATCGGATAGTCCTGCAGCATCGGCTGGCCGCCCATCGGCTTGTTCACGCCGCGGTGGCAGGTGGTGCAATAGACCTTGTTCGGATCACCCGCCGGGCCGCGGCGGTTGGCCGGCCAGACGTTACCGAGCGCCGTGATGTAATTGTCGTTGACATCACGGACCATGCGAATGCCGTACCAGGCGTTGACGCGCTGGGCCCGCGAATGCTCCCAATTCCCGAAATTCTGGGAGTTGTGGCAGTAGGTGCAGTTGACGCCCAGGCCCTGCGACATGTGCATCATCAAGCCATAGGTCTGCTCGGTCGACTGGATCGAGGCGACATGGGTCGACGGGAAGGTCTTGGCCGACTGGACGCGGATGTTGTTCTGGCCCTGCAACAGCGCCGTGAACGGATCCTTGGGCAGCGAGGACCAGGCCACCGATTGGGCCGGTGTATTCTGGCCGAACTTGTTGCCCAGCACCGTCGGCGGGTTGGGCAGCGCTTCCGTCCAGCTTGCGACCGGCACCGGCTTGCCGCGGTGGCAGGTCCAGCACGTCACGCCCGCACCCTTGCCGGCATAGTTGCTGAGCGAGAAGTGCGGCGTCCATTTGGAATTGATGCTGCGCGTCATCTGCAACATCTTGCGCGCGACGACCTTGGTGTATATCTCGTCCGACGCCATGTTTTCGGGGTTGTGGCAATAATTGCAGCCACCGTTTTCCACCGAGCCATCGGCCGGCGCCACCCATTCGGTGATCGCTGCCATGGTATAGTTGAACTCTTCGGCGCTGATATCCCCCAGCACCTGGACGTTCTGATAAATGTCCCTGGCGCGATCGCCCTGCGCCATTTCGGGCGTCAGCGGATAGGGCGGCGGCGGCACCGGCGCGATGACCGGCAAGCGACTCTTCTGGTCGACCTGCGCGATCGCCGTGCCGTTCGGCCCATGTTGCTGCGTCACCTTGGTGCCGAACTCGCACCCTGCCAACAGCAACGCCGGCGCCACAAGAGCCAATGTGAGAGTTTTGCGCATCATTGTGGTGCCCCCGGAAGAGTGGCGGGATCGACGACGCCGGTCGGCGGATAGACGGTGGCGAAGTGATGTTCGACCGCCCACAGGAACCAGTTATCAACGACAGTGCCCGTCAGCAGGATGCCGATGCCGCCAGTGAGCGTCGTCAGCACCGCGAACCACCAGGCCCAGCGATGGATCGATTCCATCGAGGCGTTGAAGCCCATCGTCCAGCGCCAGAACAGCGCAGCGCGTTCCGACGCCGTACCGCGATCGGTGATCTGTTCGATCTCGCGTTCACCGCCATAACGGCCGACGGCCAGAATGGTGGCGCCGTGCATCGCGAACAGCAGCGTCGAACCATAGAGGAAGACGATCGAAAGCGCGTGGAACGGGTTGTAGAAAAGGTTGCCGTAGCGGATCGAGAACGCCGCGGTCCAATCAAGGTGCGGGAAGATGCCGAACGGCACGGCTTCGGCCCAGCTGCCCATCGCCAGCGGCCGGATGAAGCCGAGGACGAGATAGAGCCAGATCGCCGAGGCAAAGGCCCAGGCAACATGGGTACCCATGTTCAGTTCCTTGGCGCGGCGGTAGGTGCGCAACCACCAGAGCAGGATCGACGCGGTGAGGAAGAAGCCGGCGATCAGCCACCAGCCACCTTCGGCCAGCGGCGGAATGCTGGTGAGGCCATATTTGGCGGGCGGCGGTTCCAGCGCCAGCCAGAAGAACTGCCGGACGAACTGGACGGGATCCCAGTTGACCGAGGCGAGCATGTTGAAGCCCATGATCTCGATGGCGATGAAGCCGCAGAGCAGCGAGGCGATGCCCAGCTTGCCGAGATAGATCGGCCCCAATTGGAAGCCGCCGAGCTTGCCCATCCAGTAGGAGGTGCCGAACGGGCCGATGCGTTCCTCGTTATAGGCGCCAAGCGGTACACCCATTTCGGGCTCGCCGCGCAGCTGCACCTGGGTGAAAATATTCTGATAAGCCATTGTCTTATCTCCCCTCAGCGCCAGACCGGCAGGTTGAGCCACCAGGTCCACCATTCCGGCCAGCCGCGTGACCAGAACGGTCCCGAAAGAATGATGCAGATCGCGCTCCAGAAGCCGGCGTTGAGCGCCAGCAGCAGCCCGACACGGTGGATGCCGAGGGTGCCGACCGAATAGCCGACGAGATCGCGGAAGAAGGTATCTTCATATTCCGGCGACTTGACGTCGGTGCCCTTGGCCGGATTGACCGCCGACAGCACCAGCGAGCCGTGCAGGCCGAGCGCCAGCGTCGTCGTGAAGAAGAACGACACGGCGAGCATGTGCGCCGGATTGTAGTGGAAGTGCAGATATTGATAGCCGGTGTTCGACACCCAATCGAGGTGGGTGAAGATGCCGTAGGGGAAGCCCCAGCCCCAGGCGCCCATCAGCACCGGGCGAATGACGACCAGCGAGACATAGGCGAAAATGGCGAAGCTGAAGGCGACCGGCACATGATAGCCCATGCCGAGCTTGCGGCAGATTTCCACCTCGCGCAGCGCCCAGCTGCAAAAGGCGCCGATGGCGCACATGGTGATGATCTGCCAGAGCCCGCCCTCTCGGAGCGGCGCAAGCGCCAGACCGTATTTGATATCCGGCGGCGCGATGCTGATGAGCCAGGGGTTCCAGGTGGGTCCGATGGCGGCTCCATAGAGGATCAGTGCCGTGCCGAGCGCGGCAAAGAAGATCGTCGTTACGCCGAAGAAGCCGACGTAAAAGGGGCCGACCCAGAAATCGAAAAGGTCACCGCCGATCAGCGTGCCTCCACGAACCCGGTATTTCCGTTCAAAACTCAAGAGCGCCATGGCGCACCTCCGGCCTGGGCTGACCCTTCCGGGCCACGCACAGGAAAATTAGCTGTTGGTGCGGGCGGACAGAAACCATGAATGGTGTCTCTGTCCGCCTCGCCTTACCTCGTACGCAACAAACGCAGCGGGCCGGTTCAGGCCGATGCGCTGCCCGAAACGGTCAGCGCGGCCGTCGGCTTGGCCGGCTCGGCGCCGTCCAGCCAGTTGTAGCGGCTCGTGCTGAGCAGGATGAAGTGAATGAGGATTGCAAGCGTGAACAGGAACACCGCCAGGGCGCTCAGGATACGCTGCGGGTTGAATGTCTGCCAAATTCTCCACATCGTCGTTACTCCTTAACCACGGCCCGGGACGGCGCGGGTCGCGTCGGCCTGCTGAACGGATTCGATTGCGGCAAAGCCCTTGGGCGCGCCGAGCCACGGACGCCACGACCAGACGAGGAAGTGGGCGATCACGGCCACGAACACGAAGAAGGCCATGCTCACCACAAAACCCTTGTGGAGCTCCTTCGCCTCGGCATCGGTCAGGTAGGTACCTGGCCCCATCTTGTTGTCACTCATGTATTATCCTCCAGATTATCCGCCGCACGGGGCCGGGAATGGCCTCGCCCGACCGGCAGCTTCGCGGCGTTGGAACCCACCGCAAAGGGGTCGAGGTCCAGGATTGGACCAAGAAGTGAGCGAAAGCCGATCATGCGGCCTGCGCCTCGAAGAGTCGGGCAGCGGCGTGCAGCCGTTCCCGGGTGACCTGTTTTTCGCCGGCATCGCGCGCGGCGCGCTCGGCGGCATCGCGCAGGCGCTTGGCGGCGGAAATCCGCACCAGCACCGGCTGCTTGTCGACCAGTTCGTCAAGCTCGGACCGAGCATCATCGTCCCAGCCGACGGCTTCGAGCAGGCGCGACGGCGTTGCTTCGGCGCGGTCCATCTGGCCGGCGAGCGGCAGGATGAAGAACAGCGCATCGAACAGCGCGTTGCAGACTTCCTGAACAAGATAGGTGGCGCCCGAATAGCCCATGTAAGGCGTCCCGGTGTGGCGGCGGATGGCGGCACCGGGGAAGCTTGCGGGCACATAGACCGAGCGGCTGCCGGCTTCGGCCATGTACATCCGCTCGTTATAGCTGCCGAACATGATCAGCGGCGGGTTGGTCTTGATCGCTTCGATGACCGCGGCATTGTCGGGCTTCACCCCGGCGGTGCGCATGAAGCTGAAGGTGCACGGCAGCCCCATATCGTCTTCAAGGAAGCTGCGCAGGCCGCGGACATAGGTTTCGGTGGCGACCACGGCAAAGCTCGCGGTGCCGAAGAAATCCTGGGTCACGCTCCGCC
>JAAFIT010000226.1 GCA_013298745.1 Sphingomonadales bacterium | reverse complement strand
CAAGACGCTCGACGACATCCTGCCCGAAGCCTTTGCGACGGTCCGTGAAGCCGCCAAGCGCACGCTCGGCCAGCGCCATTATGATGTGCAGCTGGTCGGCGGCATCGTCCTCCACCGCGGCGAGATCGCCGAAATGCGCACCGGCGAAGGCAAGACGCAGATGGCGACGCTCGCCGTCTATCTGAACGCGCTCGCCGGCAAGGGCGTGCACGTTGTGACGGTCAACGACTATCTGGCGGCGCGCGACGCCGGCTGGATGGGCCAGATCTACAAGTTCCTCGGCATGACCGTCGGCGTCATCGTGCCCAACATCGATGATGCGACCCGCCGCCAGGCCTATGCCTGCGACATCACCTATGGGACGAACAACGAGTTCGGCTTCGATTATCTGCGCGACAACATGAAATACAGCCGCGAGCAGATGGTGCAGCGGCCGTTCAATTTCGCCGTCGTCGATGAAGTCGATTCGGTGCTGATCGACGAAGCCCGCACGCCGCTGATCATTTCCGGCCCCACCGACGACAAGTCGGAAATGTACATGATCGTCGACGCCATGGTGAAGACCCTGGTGGCCGAGGATTACGAGATCGACGAAAAGCAGAAGTCGGTGATCCTCACCGAAGACGGCACCGAAAAGGCCGAGCGGGCGCTGTCGGCCGCCGGGATTCTCGAAGGCGAGAATCTCTATGATTTCGAAAACACCCAGGCCGTGCACCACCTCAACCAGGCGCTGCGCGCCAATGTGATCTTCCGCCGCGACACCGATTACATCGTCCGCGACAACAAGGTGATCATCATCGATGAATTCACCGGCCGCATGATGGACGGCCGGCGCTGGTCGGACGGTCTGCACCAGGCGGTGGAGGCCAAGGAAGGCGTCCAGATCCAGCCCGAGAACCAGACGCTCGCCAGCATCACCTTCCAGAATTATTTCCGCATGTACCCCAAGCTGGCGGGGATGACCGGCACCGCCGCCACCGAGGCATCGGAATTCTTCGATATCTACAAGCTCAATGTCGTCGTGATCCCGACCAATGTGCCGGTGCAGCGCAAGGACGTCGACGACGAATTCTACAAGGACGCCGAGCAGAAATACAAAGCCATCGTCAAGACCATCCGCGAGGCGACGGCGCGCAACCAGCCGATCCTCGTCGGCACTGTCTCGATCGAGAAGAGCGAGATGCTCAGCGAGTTCCTGACCAAGGAAGGCGTCAAGCACGTCGTGCTCAACGCCCGTTTCCATGAACAGGAAGCGCATATCGTCGAACAGGCCGGGCGGCTCGGCGCCGTCACCATCGCCACCAACATGGCGGGCCGCGGCACCGATATTCAGCTTGGCGGCAATTTCGAAGCGCGGGTGGCGCGCGAACTCGGTCATCTCGAGCCGGGTCCGGAGCGCGACGCCGAAGTGGCGCGCATCAAGGCCGAAGTGCAGACCGAGCGCGAGGCGGTGCGCGCCGCCGGCGGGCTGTTCGTGCTCGGCACCGAGCGCCACGAGAGCCGCCGCATCGACAACCAGCTGCGCGGCCGTTCGGGCCGCCAGGGCGATCCGGGGTTCAGCCGCTTCTATCTGTCATTGGACGATGATCTGCTGCGCATCTTCGGCCAGCAATCGATGCTCAGCCGCATGATGAACAACGGGCTGGAGGAAGGCGAAGCGATCGTCCACCCGTGGATTTCCAAGGCGATCGAGACGGCGCAGAAGAAGGTTGAAGCGCGCAACTATGACGTGCGCAAGCAGCTGCTCCAGTACGACGATGTGATGAACGACCAGCGCAAGGTCGTTTACGAACAGCGCGCCGACATCATGGATTCCGAAGCCGTCGGCGATGTCGTCGTCGATATGCGCAACGAGACGATCAACGCGCTTGTTGGCGAACATTGCCCACCCAACGCCTATCCCGAGCAATGGGACATCGAAGGCCTTGATGCCGCCGTGAAGACGACGCTGGCATTGCCGATCGACGTCACCGAATGGCCCAAGGAAGCGGCGATCGACCCCGAGATCGTCACCGAGCGCCTGATGGCGGCGGCCGATGCGCACATGGCCGAAAAGGCCGCGAGCGTGCCGGGCGAAACCTGGGTGGAAATCGAAAAGAACTTCCTCCTCCAGGCACTCGACCATCACTGGAAGGAGCATCTGGCAACGCTCGATGCGCTGCGTCAGGTCATCCATTTGCGTGCCTATGCGCAGAAGACGCCGCTCAACGAATACAAGTCCGAAGCCTTTGCGCTGTTCGAACGCATGCTGGTGACGGTGCGCGAGGATGTGACGCGGATGCTGGCCCACGCCCAGTTCCAGATGGCGCCGCCCGAACTGCCGCCGCTGCCGCAATTCGTGACGACGCATATCGATCCGCTCACCGGCGAGAATGAAGCGGCCGCGGCAAGGCTGCCATCGTTCGATGCCTTTGGCTCGAACCTGCCCGCCGGCGCGCTGGCCGGCGCTGCGGCAGCGACAGCAGCATTGACCGACGTCGATCCCGAAGACCTTGCCGACTGGCTGCGCGAAGTCCCGCGCAATGCCGAATGCCCGTGCGGCTCAGGCAAGAAGTTCAAGCACTGCCACGGGGCGGTCTGATTGCCGCTTTGCGCCTTCTCGTGGCGCGTTCCGTGAAAAGAGCGTGAAATTGACTTCGACATCTTGAGTTCGGCAAGAGAAAATCTGACACTTCATGCACTATCGTTGGATAGTGGATGGGTGGGGACTGGCAATGCCGGGAAACAGGTTTGGCGTACTGCTGACAGCCATGGTGCTGTGTGGCTGCGCGTCTTTTGACGAAAAACACTATTTTGCGACGATCGATCCGACGACGCAAAGGCCAGTCAACTATTTCCGTCTAACCATCGACGGCAATGTCAGCACGACAAACATGCGTTATGTTTCCGGCTTCTATGACGAGCGCGCCGTTGAGTTGTTTCTTAACGAAACCAAGGCGACCACGTTCGATTCAACCAATTTGAACGGGGGCGTGCCACCGATCTTTCCCGGCATGGACTGTACCGGTAAGGCAGATGATAAATGCGCGGCGCGGCTGTCATTGGTACCGTTGGGCAGCAAGGCCGAAAACAACGGCGCGTTTGTGATGATCATGAGCACCAATGCCGATTCGATCGCCAACACTATTGGCGCTTTCGCCGAGCAGCAGCAGAATGTCACCAGCGCAATCTATTTGCTCAATTCGAACCTGTTTCGCGACGTCAAGAAGTTGAAGGCGCTTGAAACGATCGACAGCGACAACAGAAAACTGGCGCTGGCGCAGATCGAGGCGCAGTTTACTGTCGCTACTGCGGCCAGCACCGCGTCCGCCAACAGTCAGGCATATCTCGGAATCCTGAGCTCGCTCGCCGCAACGATCGACCCGGCGGCGCCCGGCTTTGCCAAGATGGAAGACGCGCGCGCTTGGTTCGCCAGCCGCCCGACCCGGGGGACTCAACCATGATGATGAAACGCTTTGAGCCGTTGTTGGCTGCCGTGCTGCTCTCGGGCTGTGCCAGCATGAATGTGGTTGTCGATGTGCTCGATCCGACTTACCCGCAGGAAGCGGCGCACGATGCGGCGCTGACCAAGGCGGCGATCGCTCTCGCACGCGGCGACATGACCGAGCCAGAGCGCGTGGCGGGCAAGCTCGATGCCGTGCGCCGCGATGCGATCAACCGTTGCTTCAATGCCTGGATTGCAAACGGGGCCGACGCAGTTGCGGCCAACGCCGATCGCGATCTCGCTCTGAAGCAGCCCAATCCGGGGCTAGCGAGCGAACGAAGTAACGATCTCACCGAGTTCACGCGGCTCGATTCGGACGCGCGCGCATCTATTAGTGCTAATGGCCGAATCAAGGCTGATTCGGCCGGCAAACCAGCGCAAATGGCAGGTAATGGCGAAGCTGTTTACGCCAGCGTTCTCGATCCGGTGACCAGGTCGGCCATGGTGACGCGAGAAACGGGCTATCAGTTGCGCTTACAGGCAGTGCAATCATGCGAGGTGCCCGGCCTACGCAATCAATGGAAAGGCCGTAAGCGTCAAACCCGAGGATGCTTCGGCCGTCGCGGCGGCGACCAAATCCAATATCGAGAGGGTCGCTTACACGAGCAACATCGGCGGTGGGAAACTGCTTTTCGACCAGATGGAGGCCTATTATGTTGCCGCCGCGCCAAAGCAATTCTGGGCCACGCAATACAACAAGGCGGTCGGCAAAGGCCAGGGCGGGGGCACCGATATCGTCGTTAAGCTCAACGACACTGCCGACTTCACCATCAAAGGCATGGTCTTCGATGCCCGATCAACCGCCAACTTGATTTCAAAAGTCGGTACGTCGGTGCTGAAGGTGATGGCGGCGTCGCAGGGATTGGGCGCTATTGCCGGTGCGCTGCCAAAATCTGATCCAGCGCCGGCGGCGGACGCGCCAAAGCCCGACACCGGCGGCGCTGAGGCGATGCAATCGGTCGCCGATGCCGAAGCCGAGCAGGCCGTCGCCGCCGCTCGCCAGCGCAACTTCGAAGCGCAACTGATGCGCACGGCGAACCACATCCTGGCGAGTTGGCCGCAACTAATGGCGAACAACGCCACCGCCAAGACGAGTGTTAAGACCAGTTTTGACGCCGGCAAGACGGCATCCGATGGAGGCAAGCCATGAACTATTATCTAGGTCAGCCGGTGATCGTCGACGGTACCCGCCACGGCACTATCTGCAATGGCAACCCGCCGTTGTCCGGTTTCCCGAAGATATGCGTCGATTTTCCCGGCTCGGGTCCCGAGAATATCGAAGTGGCGCGGATTCGACCGGCAACAATGCCGGCGCTCAAAGCCGGTCAGAAGGTCATGCTGGTCGGGCCCGGT
>JAAFIT010000225.1 GCA_013298745.1 Sphingomonadales bacterium | reverse complement strand
GCTGCCCAACCGCCGCAACCCCAAGCCGGTCACCGCCGAATCACCCTCCGGCGTCTATATGCCGGGCAAGAGCAACGGCGAGGTGATGAGCAACAGTGCCGTCGCCGATGCCATCGCCGCCTTCGCCCGCGCCGCCGCCGATGCCAAGCGGCTGGGTTTTGACGCGGTCGAGCTCCACGGTGCGCACGGCTATCTGATCGATGAATTCTTCTGGCCCGGCACCAACACCCGCACCGATCGCTGGGGCGGCACCAGCATCGGCGCCCGCGGGCGTTTTGCGGCCGAAATCCTGAAAAGTGTGCGCGCCGCTGTCGGCCCTGATTTCCCGGTCATCATCCGCCTGTCGCAGTGGAAGCAGCAGGATTTCACCTATCGTATCGCCACCACGCCGGCGGAAATGACCGAATGGCTGGCGCCGCTCGCCGATGCCGGGGCGGATGTTTTCCATTGCTCTCAGCGGCGGTTCTGGGAGCCGGAATTCCCCGAGCTTGATGGCGCCGAAGGCCTCAACTTCGCCGGCTGGGCCAAGAAGCTGACCGGCGTTCCGACCATCACCGTCGGCAGCGTCGGCCTGTCGGGCGAATTCGTCGCCGCAATGGGCGGCGAATCTTCGCAACCCGCCAGCCTTGATGGCTTGCTCAAGCGCCTCGATCGTGACGAGTTCGATCTCGTTGCCGTCGGCCGCGCGCTGATCGTCGATCCCGACTGGGCGCTGAAGGTTCGCGATGGCCGTTCGAGCGAACTGACCCCCTATGAAGCTTCAGCGCTGGCAACGCTCGTCTGAACCGCTAAGCTCGGGGGCATGACAATGATCGATGATGCCCCCGACCGCGCCCTCCCCCACATTCGCCCGCGCGACGCGGCGACTCTGCTCGTCATCCGCCGCGATGGTCCGGCGCCGCGCGTCCTGATGGGCCGGCGGGTGCGCGGTCATGCCTTCATGCCCGACAAATGGGTGTTCCCCGGCGGCCGCATCCACCCATCGGACTTCAAGGTGAAGGCGGCATCGGACCTCGCACCACCAGTCGCCGAAGCCCTTACCCGCACCTGCGCCGCCGCCCGCGCCCGGGCGCTCGCCGCCACCGCCATCCGCGAAACCTTCGAAGAGACCGGTCTGATCATCGGCCAGCCGGGCCGCGGCAGCACCCGCAGCCCCGAATGGAGGGAGTTTCTCGGCACCGGCCATCTGCCCGACCTCGCGCCGCTGTACTTCGTCGCCCGTGCCATCACGCCACCAGCGCGCACCCGCCGCTTCGATGCGCGCTTCTTCACCGTCGATGCCCGCCACCTCGTCAGCCTCGACCCCGGCACCGGCTCGGGCGAGCTCGACGAAATCGCCTGGTTTGATTGGGACGCGGCCGCCGCACTCGACCTGCCATCGATCACCCGCGCCATCCTCGCCGAAGTCGCAGCGCGCGAGGCGGCACCGGAACGGCCGATTCCGTATCACCGCTTCGATCATGGCAAGCATCGGTTGCTGGTGGTGTGAAGGCGCTATTCAGGTCTGGAAGGTTGGACGTGCTGCGTTGCTCTGACAGCATCGATCTCTAGAGATTTACGCTTAGAGGTCGTCCCAAGACGACAAGTTCTTCATCCTGTGAATGCGGCCATTCCAAGCCGCCATTACGATCCCAAAAAACAAACCGGCCAATGCCACGCTGAAGCCTTGCACCGCAATTGGCCTGCCCGCCTCGCGCCACACGAAAACGTGCATTGAAAGGCCCCAGGTTACGGCGAAAAAAACGCCAGGCAAGACGGCTGCCTTAGCAAATGGCTCGTAACAGATCGGGCGTGGCTTAAAGCCCATTTTGCGACCTATCCGAACGTGCATGGGTGTTCGGCTCCAGCCCCGAAGGCCGGCATTACGCATCTCCGCAACTGCGGCATCGTACCTTCGCGCGTAATCAGACTGGGTCATCGCTCGGCTCAACGCTCCCAAAGTGGGAAGGTTTTTCAACAGAAAGCTTAACTCCGCTGCCAAGCCGGTCAAGACCGAACCTGTTGCCATGAAGAAGCTCTCCAGCGGCTGGGAGCCCGACGGCCCCAGAGCCCATTTACAGCGAAATTACAGATATCTGCCGGCCGTAGTCCGGTTCGGCCTTGTGGGTGGTGCGGCGGTAGCTGAACCAGCGTTCCGCATCGGGATAGGTGTCGATGCCCAGCGCCACGACCTGGCGCACCCCGGCGTTGGCCAGCCGCATCGCCACAAAGCCTTCGAGATCGAACTGGAAGCGATCACCACGACCGGGGACGAAAAACCCGTCATGCGAGGCGGCATCGGCGAGGAAGCGGTCGCGGTAACCCGCATCGACTTCGTAACTCGCCCGCGCGATACACGGGCCGATCGCGGCGCGGATATGCTCGCGCCGCGCGCCGAGCGCTTCCATCGCGGCGACCGTCGCCCCGGCGATATCGCCGAGCGCGCCCTTCCACCCCGAATGCGCGGCGCCGATGACACCGGCTTGCGGGTCAGCGAGCAAAATCGGCGCGCAATCGGCAGTGAGGATGCCGAGCGCCAGACCGGGCGTTGCCGTGACCATGGCATCGGCATGGGCGCGATCGGCATCGGCAACGGCACCGGTTACCGGCACGACGATGGTGCTGTGGACCTGATGCACCGTCACCAGCGTCGCCCCCGGCGCTACCGCCTCGACCGCGCGGCGGCGGTTCTCGCGCACCAGCGCCGGGTCATCGCTGGAGCCCAGCCCGACATTGAGGCTGGCGAAGATGCCGTCCGAGACACCGCCGCGCCGGCCGACAAAGCCGTGGCGCACGCCCAGACCGGCGGTGACGACATCGATCACAGGCGCAGCCGACACAGGATATCCTCATCAGCCTGATCGCCGACCATGAAGGCATAGGGGGCGACCTCTTCGAAACCATAGCGCGCGTAGAAGCGCCGGGCGCGCGGGTTTTCGGTGAACACCGACAGCCAGATTTCCGGCGCGCCGCGCGCCCGTGCCCGCGCGAGCGCCCAGTCCGTCAGCACCGCGGCGATGCCTTCGCCCTGCCACGGCTTGTAGATATAGAGCTGGCGGAGCTCCATCGCGCCCGGCGCCGGCGCCTCGGCGGGCAGCTTCAACCCCGAAATCTTGCAGAAACCGATCGGTGAGCCGCCGACTTCGGCAAAGCGCACCTCGACGCCGGGATCGGCGAGTTCGGCGGCATAGGCGGCGTCGCTGCCCTGTTCCAGAAATCCGGCAAGGTCCTTCAGCTTATAGAGCGGTCCGAAGGTTTCGATGAACGTCGCCCGCGCAATGCCGCCGAGCACCGCACCATCGGCCGGCGTCGCGTCGCGATAGCGGATCATGCCGCAAACCCCGCCGGCACCGGCCAGGCGGGGTGCGTCACCGCCATCGCCTTGAACAGATTACCCATCTGTGTCGGCGCTGTCAGCCGCACCAGCGCTGCGGCGATGCCGGCTGCTGTTGCAGGGGTCGTGCCGTTCCGAAGTTGCGCGGCGCGGGCTTCGATACCGAGCCGGGCGAGCCAGACACCCTGCGGCACCGGGCCGGACACTCGCAGGTCACCGGCGGCGCGCGCCAAGGCGCTGAAATCGACATGCGCCGTCAAATCGCTCTCCCCCGGATTGGCGAATGGGTCTGCGACGCTGTGGTGCCGCAGCGCCTGCAAACTGTCCAGCGCCGTCGTTTCGGCATAGCCATAATCGACGGCGAGCACCGCGCCGCCGTGGCGCCGCAGCCGATCGGCGAGATGTGCCATGATGGCGGCGCCCGCCTCGCAGACTTCGCCCGCTATGGTGCCCTGCGCCGGCAGCACTACCGGCGCAAAGTTCAGCCCGACGCCGCGCTCCCCGCCCTGCCCGTCGAACTGGCGGATCGGCAGCGCGTCGAAGAATTCATTGGCGATAACGATCAGCGGGCGATCATCGGGAATGTCCTCCACTCGGTCGAACCAGTCCGCCGCCAGCCGCGTCGCCTGCGCGGCGCGCAAGCCGGGACTGGTTTCCACCAGCGCCAGCGGCACTGCATCAGCAAAGCCCGGCAGCCGCGCCAGCACGCGCTGGGCATCGGCCATCAGCGTGCCGCGTCCTGGCCCCAGTTCGACCAGCCGCGCTGGTGGCTTGCCGGCACGAACCCACAGGTCGCCGATCCAGCCGCCGACCAATTCGCCGAACATCTGACTGATTTCCGGCGCCGTGACGAAATCGCCAGCCGCACCGAACGGATCGCGGGCGGCATAGTAAGCGGCATTGCATGCCGCCATCCAGGCATCGAGGCGCATCGGCCCCTCGGCGGCAATGCGCGCCGCCAGCTCGCGCGCCAGATCGGCCATCACGCCGCCGCAGGCAGGCGCGGCCGCCGCAGGGCGTAAAGGATCAGCAGGATGCCGGCGATGATCATCGGAATGGTCAGCGTCTGGCCCATCGTCAGCCCAGTCGACAAAAAGCCGATCTGGGCGTCGGGCTCGCGATAATTTTCAACGATCACGCGCGAGATGCCATAGCAGACGCCGAAGACGCCGGCCAAAAGACCGGGCCGCAACCGGGCGTTGGTGCCCCAGAACAGCATCGTCATGATCGAGAACAGCAGCACACCTTCGAGCGCGAATTCGAACAGTTGCGACGGGTAACGCGGCTCCGGCCCGGCGCCAGGGAAGATCACCCCCCAGTCGGTGCCGGTCGGCCGCCCCCACAGCTCGCCATTGACGAAGTTCGCCAGCCGCCCCAGCCCCAGCCCCAGCGGCGCGACGGTGGCGACATAATCGAGCGTGCGCAGCCCCGACACGCGATTGGCGAGGCCAAAGCCGATGCAGCCCAGCATCACCCCGGCGATGCCGCCATGCGAGGACATGCCGCCATCCCAGAGGCGAAAGATCGC
>JAAFIT010000224.1 GCA_013298745.1 Sphingomonadales bacterium | reverse complement strand
ACCGCGGCCGGCGTGACCGCCAGTTCGTCGGCGGCCTTGGTAAAGCTCAAATGCCGGGCCGCAGCATCGAAAACGCGCAGGGCGTTCAAAGGCAGGTGCGTGCGCTTCATGTCAGTGCAGATTGCGCTGCGTCGCCGGCATTTCGAGCACAAAGGCCGGGATCGTCACATCAAAGCGCGTGTCGCCGCTGCGCATGGTGTAATGGCCGTGCATCGACCCGGAAGGCGTCGAAAGCGGGCAGCCCGAGACATAATCATAAGCCTCCCCCGGTCCGATCACCGGCTGCACGCCGACCACACCCTCGCCCGACACCGCTTCGGTGCGGCCATGGCCATCGGTGATCACCCAATGCCGCGACAGCAATTGCACCGGGCTGTCACCGGCATTTTCGATCCGCACCTGATAGGCCCAGACATGATAGCCGCGCACCGGATCGGACTGGTCGGGCAGATAGCGCGGCGCCACCCTCACGGTGATGGCACCGGTCGTTTCGGCATAGGGAAAGATATGCCGCATCACCATCGTTACAGCCCCGCGCGCCGCAACGCCTGATCGAGGTCGTCGATCAGATCCTGCGGGTCCTCAAGCCCGATCGACAGCCGCAGCATGCCTTCGGTGATACCCATCTGGTCGCGCACCTCCGCCGAGACGCTGTAGTGCGTTGTCGACGCCGGGTGCGTCATCAGCGTGCGCGAATCGCCAAGGTTGTTCGAAATGTCGATCAGCTCCAGCCCGTCGAGCAGCGCATGCGCCTGTTCGCGCCCGCCATCGAGGAACAGCGCGATGATGGTACCACCCATCGCCATCTGCTGCATCGCCAGCGCGTGCTGGGGGTGCGAGGCCAGGCCGGGATAAAGGCAGCGCGGGATGCGGCTTTCGAGGAAGGTCGCGACCTTAAGCGCATTCTCGCAGCTGCGGCGCACCCGCAAATCGAGCGTTTCAAGGCTTTTCAGCACCACCCAGGCGTTGAACGGCGACAGGTTCGGGCCGGTGTGCCGCGCGAACGCCAGATAGACATCGTTCATCCATTGCTCGCTGCTTGCAACGGCGCCTGCGAGCACCCGGCCCTGTCCGTCCATCAGCTTGGTAGCGGAATAGGCGACGACATCGGCGCCATGCTCCATCGGCCGCTGGACGATCGGCGACGCAAAGGCATTATCGACCACGATACAGGCGCCGGCATCATGGCCGATATCGGCGATGGCGCGCAGGTCCGACACTTCGAGGCCCGGGTTTGACGGCGTTTCGAGGAAAAACGCCTTGGTGTTCGGCCGCCGTGCCTTGGCCCAGGCATCGGTATCGCGGGCATCGACCGTCGTCGTCTCGATGCCGAAGCGCGGCAGAATGCTGTCCACCAGCACCCGGCACGATCCGAACAGCGAACGCCCGGCAACGAGGTGATCCCCCGCCGAAAGCTGGCACAACAGCGCCGCCGACATTGCCGCCATGCCGGTGGTGGTGGCGCGCGCCGCCTCGGCGCCTTCCAGCAGCGCGATGCGCTTTTCGAGCATCTCGGTCGTCGGGTTCTGCAACCGGCTATAGGTCATCCCCGGGCGCTCGCCGCGGAACCGCGCTGCCGCTTCCCCGGCGCTGTCATAGGCATAGCCCGAGGTCATGAAGATGGCTTCGGACGTCTCGCCGAAATCGGACCGCGCCGTGCCGCCGCGCACGGCGAGCGTTGCGGGGCGCCATTTGTCGGTGATCGAGCGGTCCTGGCCGGTAAAGCGTTTCATGGCCACGGGGATAGCCGGGCTGGCGGAGGGGCGCAACGCCGCAGCGCCTCCGGCGGCCGGGGCCATCGGCCCCAGACCCCATTTTGCGTTCTCCCATCGCGGGAGAGGGGGGGCTATCCCGCCTTCGCCTTCGCCCGCGCATTGCGGGCATTGGCTTTCGCCCCCGCCGTCGCCAGCGGATCGACCATCGCGGCATAGCGGGTGAACAGATGCTCCACCCGGTCACGGTCCCCCGCCACGCCGGCGGCAAAGGCATCGCTGCGATACAGCCGGTCAACCGCGCGATCGAGCGCCGCATGCGCGGCGCGCAGATCGGCGGGCATCGTCAACGGGTCATAAAGCTGCGCCAGACTCGCGGTCGGGTGGTTCTCCCGCGCCGCCAGCACGGCTTGCGCCAGCGTGGCGACCTTAGCCTGTTGCGCTTGGCTGGCGTCGGGCCATGGGAAGGTGTTGTAGACGACGCCGATGCCATACTGAAAGCGACTTTCAAGACGCCCTCCAACGTGCGACAGCCACGCCATATGAACTCTGCTAGTCAGTACGCCAAACTCGAACAGTGTGGCGTCAAGACATACACGCAGCTTGTTGCTGGGGATCGTTGGGGGTTCTAACCAGCCGATTGGTACATACTCGCGCCGCTCTGAACTTACTTCAGGGACTGCCAAGAAGGGGCGATTGGGCAACACGGTCACGTGAAACGCGGACGGTGTGGCGGCCAAAGCATTTGACGAAATCCCGCGTGCTTCCGTCTTGACGTCTTTCTTTAACTTCCGTCTTGCTGGGCGGTTGCCGAGCCTGAAGTCTTTGACATATTTAAGTCGCTCGATGACGCTTGGCATACTTTGGAGTTCGTTCGGAGAGGCAGATTGTAGCGCAAGGATATAGCGACAACCGCCATTGATGTACTCTTCAGCGCCGATGTATGGCCTAAGCCATTTCGCGGCACCCGGTTCATTCTCGAGAAATTTTTCGCGTTCGTCTGGGTCAACAATTAAATATCCGCCATCGATCGGTTTGGAACCGATGACAATTGGTCTCGCACCGTTAATTGGCTTTGCCTCCTCACGAATGACGAGATGCCGAACCGCAAGCGTCCGCGCCCCAAACAAATACGCTGTCAGCGCCTCATGCCGCGTTTCGGTGACTTCGCCCTTGCCGCCTTCCACGCTAAACAGCCGCTTTTCCTTCGGCTCCGCATCACCATGCGCCAGCCCGACGATGACGACATGGACATGCGCCTTGCCGCGCGCTTCGCTGTCCCAGACGAAGCTGCGATGGGCAAAGGCGATTTCCCACCCGGCCTTGAACACCAGAGGCCAAAGCTGCGCCACCTGTTCGCCCTGGCAGATCGAATTGGTGGCAACGAACGCCACGCGAATTTGCGAGCGCCCGGCATAGGCGACAGCCTTCAAAAACCATGCCGCGACATAATCGAGCGTGCCGCCGCTGCCGCCCAGCCCGGCTATGCGGCGCACCTGCGCGCGCTGCGCGTCGCTTTGGAACTTCGCGCCGACGAACGGTGGATTGCCCATCACGAAACTGCACTTCGCCGCCGGCAATACATCGTTCCAATCCACCTCCAGCGCGTCGCCGTGGCGGATATTGGCGGATTGCTTAAGTGGGATACGGGCGAAGTTGGTCGAAAACGTCGCCGCCAGCGCGTTGTTGGCGATATGATCGGCCATGCCCGGCGAACAGCGCGCCGTTGACGTAGGGGAAGGCGCTCAATTCCGCCGATAGTCCGGCCATGCGGCGCTCCACTGGCGTATCGAGAATATCGAACAGTTCGATCAGGATGCGGCCAGTATCGGAGCCATCCTCCTTGGTGTCCCATTCGATCAACTGGAGGAAAATGTCCTTCGGCTCGAAGATGCCGGTATCATCGGCGAACAGGCAGAACAGCAGGCGGACCAGCAGTTTTTCGAGGTCGTGGCCGGTGTAGCCCTTTTCCTCCAGCGCATCATGGAGGCGACCCATCAGCTCGGCGGCCTTGATGTTGACCTCGGCCTGGGTGCTGAAACTGCGCTGGCGGCCAAGGATGAAGGCAAAGGCTTCGATATGGTCCGGCAGTTCGGGCAGGGTGAAATGCAGGTCGCTGCCGGTTTCCAGATCGAGCAGATGCCAGCGCTGGAAATCGCAGGTCAGCACATAGCGCGGCTGGTCCCGATCCGGCAGCCAATCGACATAATCGAGCGCCTGCCCGCGTGCTTTTTTCAGGTCCAGCCCGGCGCTTTTCTGTTCGACGAGCAATTGCCCCGGCCAAAACAGATCGATGAACCCGGCGCGGGATTTGTCGAGTGTGCCGACCCGCTTTTCATAAGAGGCGACGGTACGGCGGCGGACGCCGAAAATCTCGAAGAACTCGTTGTAAAAACTTTGGGTTTCGGCCTTTTCATAGGTCTCAGTGGCCCACTCGGCGGCAAACGCCTTGGCCCGTGCGCGAATTACATCCCAACCCAAACGCTGCATGGTCACTCCTTGGTGCGACCGTATCGCGGGCGGTGCTGCCAAACAACAGGGGTGCGCGGGTTTCCACCCTGCCAGCCGGCGGCAATTGGCGAAACGCCTGTCCTACACGAACCTTATCGGTTACTATTGGTCGATTCGGCTCTTTGACATTGTGAGGTGTGAACCAAGGTTGCGATGCCCGGCATCGCAACAAATGCCAGATGCGTGAAAGGCCAGAAAAAGCCGACAAAGTTCTGGCTTTACGAATTTCCGGTAATGTTTGGCGGCTGGCAAGGCGAGCGGGTTCGCCCGCCGTCAATGGTGTCGACTTAGTGTCGACTTAAGGTGACAATGTTGATTTTGCAGGCTTTATTTCCATTTCTCGCGTAACCCCGGCCTTGTTCCGGGGTGACGAGGAAGGATCAGCCAACCGCCATTTGCGCGCCGCGCACCAGCCGCCCCGGCAACGCCCCGGTTGCCGCGCCGTCGCGATAGGTGACGACACCGCTTTTCACCGTCACGGCATAGCCATCGGCCAATTGCCGCAGCCGCTTGCCGCCGGCGGGCAGATCGCGCGCCATCGTCGGGGCGTGCAAAACCAGCCGGTCAAGATCGATGACGTTGACATCGGCCTTGTAGCCGGGGGCGAGCCGGCCGCGATCGTTGAGCCCGACGGCGCG
>JAAFIT010000223.1 GCA_013298745.1 Sphingomonadales bacterium | reverse complement strand
GCCGCAAGCCGACGATTGCGGCGATCAACGGCCCGGCGTTCGGCTGGGGCTTCATCCTGTCCCTCCATTGCGACATCCGCTTTGCGGCGAAATCGGCGCTGTTCAACGCCACCTTCGCGCGCATCGGTGTGCCGGGCGAAAAGGGCTCGGCGTGGCTGCTCACCCGCCATATCGGCCAGGCGCGCGCCATGGACCTGCTCTACACCGCCCGCCGCTTCGATGGCGTGGAGGCGGAACGGCTCGGGCTGGTCAACGCGGTTCTCGAAGACGAGGCGCTGATGCCGCATGTCATCGACTATGCACGCAACATCGCCACATTCTCGGCGCCGCGCGCGCTCGCCGCGATGAAGGCGCAAGTGTGGACGGCGCTCGACGAGGATTACACCACCGCCTTCGCCGCCGCCGACAAGGAACAGGATATCGCCTCGGCCAGCGCCGATTTCCGCGAAGCCTTTGCCAGCTATCGCGAAAAGCGCGTGCCGAAGTTCAGCGGGAAATAGGGTAGGGCCTCCGCCGGAGGCTCCCCTAAACGATCGTTGCCACCAGCTGCCCTTTGTCGATGACGACTTCGGGTTCGACGCTGATCTTCAGCGTGCCGGTGGCCGGCGCATAAAGTTCGAGCGTGGTTTTTTCGACCAGGATTTCGGCGATCAGATCGCCTTCCTTCACTGCCGCGCCATCGGGATACAGCCAGACGACGATCGATCCGGTCTTGTCATCTTCGGCCCATAGGTCGAGCGGCACACGGACGTCGGTCATTTTACCATCTTTCGGGCTGCGTCGGCGATGCGGCCGGCGAGCGGCAGAATTGCCTGCTCCATCGACCGTGCGAACGGAATCGGGATATCGGGTGTGCAGACGCGCACCGGCGCGCTGCGCAGAACGGTTGGGTCGCGCTCGACGATCGAGGCGATGACTTCGCCCGATACGCCATAGGAGAGATAATCCTCGTCGGTCACGATCAGGCGCCCGGTTTTCTTCACCGCAGCGAACAGGCCGTCGCGATCGAGAGGGGCCAGGCTGCGCAGATCGACGACCTGCGCCGAAATGCCGTCCTTGGCGAGGTCATCGGCGGCCTTGAGGCTTTCATGGACCGACATGCCGAGCCCGACGATGGTGACATCGGTGCCCTCACGGGTGATGGCGATCTTGCCGAACGGCACAGTGTAAGGCTCCTCCGGCACTTCGGAGAGGGTGGTCTTGATCGGCGTTCCCATCCAGCCGACCCCGGCGGTGCCCTTGTGGGTCAGGTAGATGACGAAATTCGGGTCCCGTAGCGCCGAATGCATCATGCCTTTGGCGTCATAGGCGTTGGAAGGATAGACGACCTTGACGCCGGGAATATGGGCGACGGTGGCGTGCAGCGCCTGGCTGTGCTGCGCGGCGTTGTTGTAACCGCCGCCGGTGCCGATCATCAGCGTCATCGGCACCTTGACCTGCCCCGCCGACATGTAATGCGTCTTGGAGGCGGTGTTGAGCAGGACATTGTAGCAGACACCGATGAAATCGATGTAAGCAAGGTCGATCACCGGATGCATCCCGGCCATCGCCGCGCCAGCCGCCATGCCGATGAAGCCGGTTTCCGAAATCGGCGTGTTGATGACGCGTTCGGGGCCATATTTGGCGCCAAAGCCGTCGGCGGTGCCGAAGATTCCGCCGAAGTTATAGACATCCTCGCCCAGCACGAAGATCTCGTCGCGGCGCTCCATTTCCCAATCGAGCGCCTCGCGGCCGGCGCGGGCCATGGTCAACAAGCGGCTCATGCGGCACCTTCGGCAAAGACGTGATCATAGGCTTCGGACGGGTCGGGATAGGGCGCCGCCTGCGCCGCCGCCACCGCTTCTGCAATCTCGGCGGTTGCCGCCGCATCGATCGCGGCGGCCGCATCCTCGGTCAGCACGCCGTCGCGGATCAATTTCGCACGATAAGGCGGGATCGGGTCGGTCTGCTTCATCTGTTCGGGGATATACGCCTGCTGGTCGCCCATGAAATGGCCGGCCAGCCGCGCGGTGCGCAATTCGAGGATGGTGCCGCCACCGCCGTTGCGGGCGCGGGCCAGCGCGCGTTCGGCTGCCAGATAAATGTCATCGGGATCGTTGCTGTCGACATACTCGCCGGCCAGCCCATAGGCGCTCGCGCGGTCCGAATTGCGCGCAACGGCCGTCGATTCCTTCTTGGAGGTCGAGACGCCCCATTCATTGTCCTGCACCACCGCAATGAACGGCAGCTTCATGACGCCGACGAGGTTGAGCACCTCGTGGAACGCCCCCTGGTTGGCCGCACCTTCGCCGAGGAAGGTGAGCGCCACGCCGGGACGCTTCTGCAGGCGCCGCGCCAGCGCCATGCCGGCGGCGGGCCCCATGCCTTCGGCGATGATGCCAGACGAGGCAAAGTTCACCCGCGCATCATAGATGTGCATATGGCCGCCCTTGCCCTGGCTCAGCCCGGTTTTCTTGCCGAGCAGCTCGGCGGTCATCGCCATCACATCGACGCCGCGAGCGATGGCGACATGGTGCGGGCGGTGATCGGCGGTGATCATGTCGTCGGCATCGAGGGCCGCACAGACGCCGGCACCCACCGGCTCGGCACCATTCGAACAATGCAGTTCGCCGGGCAGGGGGCCGTTGGCAAAGGCAAAGATCGGCGATTTGCCGACCCAGTAAAGACCGATCATCGCATCATCGAAGGCGCGGCTGCGTACCATTTGTCGGTACATCGCCGCGCGCAATTCGGGTGTCAGTGGCATGGCTTTGTCCCCGCACAAGCTGTGGGACAAAGCATAGGCACGGCGAACAGCGTCGCCACTTGCCCGAATTGCTAGTTATGATTTTCGCTATAATCCAAGCGCATCGAGATCGGCGGTTGCCGCAGCCAGATCGGCGCGGGCGACCGTCTGGCGGAAGGCAGCATCGAGGCGGCGAACACGCGCGTCGGCAGCCGATTCCTCGCGGACATTGACGAGGAAGAAGTCGCTGCTGCCAAGCTCGAAACGGCGGCGTTCGGCGACCGCCATGGTGGCGGCGCGATCGGCCTCGTCGGCGGCGATGCCGACGAGCTTGTCGGTATTGGTGACGGCGATCCCCAGCCCGTCGATATCGGCGAAGATCTGGTCTTCCAGGAACCGCCGACGCGCCTTGAAGGCATCAAGCTCGGCGTTGGTCTGCGCCAGCCGGCCGCGTGCCGCACTTTGCTGCAGCGGCAGGGTGAAGGTAACGCCGACCTTTGATTCGAGCCCGTTGCGCGATGGCCCGCCAAAGCCGGTGCGGCCAAAATCGTTGGAGGCTTCGACCTTCAGATCGAGCCGTGGCAGAAACGCATTGCGATCGAGTGCCAGCCGCTGGCTTGCCGCCTTCAGGCGAATATCGATGCCACGCAAATCGGGGCGCTGCATGACAAGGTCACGCGGTTGCGCCGGGCGCGGCAACGGCTTTGAAGGCGTTTCGGGCAGGCGGCGGACATCCGGCACGATCGGATTGCCATCGGCGTCGCGCAGATAAAGCGACAGCGCCGTGCCGGCGACGCCCAGCGCCTGTTCGGACTGGACCACCAGCGTGCGGCGGCGAAGGATATTCTGCTCGTTTTCGGTGAGCAGGATCGTTGGCCGCGCGCCTTCAGCCACTTGCCGCTTGATACCGGCCTGACGATCTTCGGCCAATTTGAGCAGTTCCTGGTAGACCTTCAGCCGCAGCCCGGCGAAAACCCAGTTGTTATAGGCCTGAATGGCGCGCGCCTGCACACCGATGGCAACCATCAAGCGGTCGGTATCGGCCAGTGCCAGATCGGCTTCAGCCTGCACTCGGGCAAAGCGCCGATCATCGATCATCCGGTCACGCATTAACGCCAGTACGGCGCCGGCTTTGAATTCGCCCAATTGGCTGGTGTAGCGTTCGTCTTCGTAGATCGGGAAGGTGCCGCCCGAAACGCGATAGCCGCCATAAGCATAGCCGCCCCATTTTTCGAGCGGCTGGGTGACGCGGGTTTCGAGGTTGCGGCCATCATAGTAGCCGGTCAGCCGCGTTTCGGCATTGGCACTGAACACCGTATCGAACGCCGCTTCGGCGCTGAGCAACCGGCCTTCGGCACCGCGAACCCGGGCCAGCGCTTCGAGCACTTGCGGGGCGTAAAAGCGCGACGAGGCGAGAACCTCTTCAAGCAGCAGCGGCGTCGCCGGCTTGGGGGCCTCCACCGGCTTGGACGTCTTGGTCGCTGCCGGTCTCGCCGCCTTGCGGGGCGCGGCAACAGCGGGCGTGGCGACGAGCGCCAGCCCCAGCGCTGCTCCCATCAGCGCCGGCCATGCGGGTCGTTTACTTGGCACTGGGGGCAGGCGCCGATGCGGCAGCATCAGTCTTCGGCGCTTCGGCGAGCGGCGGCGTATACTGTAACGGGAAGTCGTTGAGCAGACGCCACAGTTCGAACCACACCTTGACGGTATCCATCAACACCCAGCCCCGGACGGCGGCGCCAAGGCGCACCGACGGCTCATGCGGCCATTCGGGCTTGCCAGGCGTCTGTTCGACGAGGATGCGATAAAGGCCATTCGACGACACGGCGCTGTCCACAGCCATCACCTGGCCATCGAAAAAACCGCGCGCCACTGACGGCCAACCCGAAAACTGGATCGCCGGCCAGCCTTCGAATTCGAGCCTGACCTTGCGGCCGACGCGGATCAGCGAAATGTCGCGGCCGTCCATATAGAGTTCGACGACACGCTTGGCCTCGTCGGGAACGAAGCTGGCCAGCACGTCGCCCTGCTTGATGATGGCGTTGCTGTCATCACCCTTGACCCGCATGATACGGCCCGATCGCGGCGCGACGATGCTCTGGTTCGATTGCCGCTGGATGTTGGTGTCGATGCGATTGAGCTCGCCCTGGCCCTGCGCG
>JAAFIT010000222.1 GCA_013298745.1 Sphingomonadales bacterium | reverse complement strand
GATCATCGCCCACCATGCGGCTTCACCGCCCCAATGCAGCGACACCGCCCAGGGGAACAGAAATGCCGCTTCAAGATCGAAGACGATGAACAGGATGGCGACGAGATAGAAACGAACGTCGAACTGCGCGCGGCTGTCGGAAAACGCCGGGAAGCCGCTTTCATACTCGGACAGCTTGACCGTGTCCGGCTTGGCCGTTCCCGCCAGCTTCGACACCAGGATCGGGGCGCCGACGAAGATAAAGGCGAACACGATGCCGACTGTCAGGAACAGCAGGATCGGCAGATATTGCGTGGCTATGTCGGACATTGCCGCAGGCGATCTTTCACAAGGGTTTGCGGGTCGCCTTCTATGCGGTGCTGCCACCGCGAGCAAGGCCCAGTGTCGGAGCCGAGGCGGTTCGAAATGATAACGAAGGCGTAACCACATTTGGGCCAAAAGTGTCGGAAAATTTTACACTTTTATACCGCCGTCGACACGCGAGTTGGACTCTTTCTTGCAAATTCAGATGGTTGGAAACTCGTTAATTTTTGGCATGATTCTTGCATGAAGTTTTTGTGTCGGCTTGTTGCCGTACGAAATTTTGCGTTGTTTTGGGGGTCTCCATGAATTTCAAGTCCTTGATCATCTCGGCCGCGGCAGCAACCTGCCTTGCCACATCCGCCCAAGCGGCAATCACCGTGTTCAGCGGTCAGGATGATGGTGTAGCGGTCGGTGGTCCCTACACCAACTCTGCAGCGGCAGAGGCTGCTTTCCTCGCCGCTGCCGGTGGGGTCGGCACGGTTGCGACCGAAACCTTCGAAACCAAACCGCTGGGCTACTATTCGCCGATTCCGATTGTCGGCGGTACGCTTTCATACGTTGCACCGAACTTTGGCCCTGGATTGTCCGGCGTTTCGGATGGCACATTTGGAAACGTTTACGGTTTCAACGTTACAAGCGGTGGTAGCAAATGGTTTGGCTTCCCCAATTTCCTGCCTTCTAGCGTTGCAACGTTTACCTTTTCGGGGCCGACCAAGTCTTTTGGTTTCTACACAACGGGTGTGCAGACGGCCTTTACCGCCTCAATTGTTTTCAGCCTGGTTGATGGTAGCCAGTCATCTTTCAGTCTGCCGTTGAACGCTAACGGTGGCGCCAGCTATTTTGGTGTCGTCGATACGACGGCGTTCACGTCGGTCTCGATCGTGAACACCTCAAAGCCAGGCTTTGCCGACTTGTGGGGCATGGATGACATCTCCTACAACACCAGCCTTGTGCCGGAACCGGCCAGCTGGGCGATGCTGGTCATGGGCTTCGGTCTCGTCGGTGCCACGTTGCGCCGCCGCAAGGTCGCCGTCTCGGCCTGATTATCGATCAGACCATGAAAGAGGGCGGGGACCAAAATCCCCGCCCTTTTTTGTGCCGCTTCTGCAAAAGAGCAGATCCTATTCACTCATCGTCGTCCGAATAGGCGAAGGGGTTGGTCTCCTTCGGCTTGGTCGGCAATGGCGGCCGCGGCAGTGGTGTCTCGGCGTTGGCGGCATTCCACAGGAAACTCGCCATGATGACCGCGGCCTGGCGCAGATCATCGGCCTTCAGATGATCGAAGGTATCGACATCGCTGTGGTGGGTGCGGCTGTCATAGTCGAGCGGATCCTGGATGAACTGAAACCCCGGCAGGCCGACCGACTGCATGAAGACATGATCGGTGCCACCGGTGCGGCTCATCACCACCTTGTCGGCGCCCATCGCCGAAAAAGGCGCCAGCCAGGACTGGAAGGTCGATGCCACGGCCGGATTGCCTTCGGCATAGATGCCGCGGATCTTGCCCGAGCCATTGTAGAGATTGAAATAGGCGGCAAGCTCGTTGAACTCCGGCTTGGGGGTGATCGGAAAACGCTTTGCCCAGCTGTAATAGGGATTGGCCTTGGCCAGCACCGGGTCGGTGATCGGGGCGCGGGTGACGAGATGCTGATCGAGATAGGCGATGCTGCCGTAAAGCCCCTGTTCTTCCCCGGACCATAGCGCAAAGCGGATCGTCCGCTTCGGCTTGACGCCAAGCCCGGCAAGAATGCGTGCCGCCTCCATCACCACGGCTGAGCCCGCCGCATTGTCTGTGGCACCATCGGCACCCACCCAGCTGTCGAGATGCGCACCGGCCATGACATAGCCGGCCTTGGGATCACGCCCCGGCAAATCGGCGATGACATTGTTGGCCCTGGTATCCCCTTCGTGGAAGGTAACGCGGGTATCCATCTCGAGCGTCACCGGCTCAGTGCCAAGCGCCAGCCGGGTCAGCTTGCGGTAATCTTCGGCGGCCATCTGAATGCCTGGCACCTTGCGGCGATCATCGGCGGCATAGCCCTCACCTTCCCCCGAAATCAGACCGCCGTCACGATAGGATTTCGACACCCAGGCCTTGGCACCTTCGGCCGCCAGAAAGGCATCGCGGCGGGCATCGAAACCATCGCGCTTCAGCGCCCGCTCAAAGGCGGCGGTATCGGTCTTGGGCATCGGGAACTTGTCGAACTTGGCGAGCGCCGCACTGTCATAACGTTCGAATGCTGGTTCCTTGGGTTCATCGCCCTCACCCGGCATCGATACCAGCACGATCTTGCCATTGAGCTTGCCGCGCCATTTGTCGAAATCGCGGTCGCGGCGCATGGGCGCGACGATGATCGGCGCGGTGATGGCGCTGCCGGTGCCCGGCGTCCAGGCGACGGGGATCGCTCGTAGCTGTTGCACCCTGGGCGTTGTCATCCGCACCTGCGACGAATCGATCGACCACCCACGGCCGAATTCGAACGGTTCAAGCCGGGCATTGCTGAGGCCATAGTCGGTGAAGCGCTGCTTGGTCCACTTTTCGGCCATGCGCATCTGCGGCGAATTGGTCATCCGCCCGCCGATCCGATCGGTCAGGTACTGGACGGTGTCCATAACCTCGCCATGGTTGAGGCCGGCATCGACGATCTTGGCGTTGATTGCCGGATCGGGCGCAGCAACCGCAGGCATGGCAGCAACGAGCGCGACGACAGCGCAAAAGGTCAGACGCATGAACAACTTCCCCCGGAAATTCAGGGATGAAGCTTAGGTAGCACAGCAGCGCCCGACAATGGCCTTTCGCGCGATTATCGCACCGCGCCGGCGACGATGCGGTGCAATTTCGACTGGATATCGCTGTTGCCCGCCACGATTTCGGCGCGTGCCACCATATTGTCGCCACCGCGATAATCGGTCACGAACCCACCGGCTTCGCGGACAAGCAGGATGCCGGCGGCGACATCCCAATATTTTAGGCCCGATTCCCAGAAGCCGTCAAAGCGGCCGGCAGCGACCCAGGCAAGATCGAGCGCTGCTGAACCGAAGCGGCGGATGCCGGCAACTTCGGGCATGACCGCCGACAGGATGGTCGAAAATTCGCTCGGCTTGCCATGGCCGTGAAACGGGATGCCGGTGGCTATGACGCAATCTGGCAGTTCGCGCCGCGCCGAAACGCGCAGGCGCCGGTCACTGAGCCAGGCGCCGCGGCCCTTTTCAGCCCAGAAGCTTTCGCCGGTCAGCGGTTGATGGATGAGACCCGCCACGACTTCGCCATGCACTTCGGCGGCGATCGAAATGGCGAAATGCGGCATGCCGTGGAGGAAATTGGTGGTGCCATCGAGCGGATCGACGATCCAGCGGGCCTGATCATCATTGCCGATACGTTCACCCGATTCCTCCATTACCAGACCCCAATCGGGACGGGCATGGGTCAGAATTTCACCAATCGCCTGTTCGGCGGCGCGATCGGCGTTGGAAACGAAATCTGCCGGGCCCTTGCGGCTGACCTGCAGGGCATCGACTTCGTTGAAATCGCGGCGCAACCGCGGTGCCGCCTTGCGCGCGGCCTTTTCCATGACGGTGATCAGGGCAGAATGGGCAACCATATCAACTCCACCCTGACCGGTTCCGGTAGGGACATGCAAACAACCGGCGCAGAATCGGCGCGGGGCGCGGCAGCAGGGCCGCGCGGGAGCGGAGGCTTTAGCGGCTTCGACGCCCAATGCCAACCATGGCGCGTGGGCGGCTCGCTATTGCGCCTTCGCTAAATAAGGTCGTGGGTCGACAAAGCGGAAGCCGGGCGTTTCGCTGGCGAAGTGGCGCAGCCAATAGCCATGGCCGGCACCATAGACGACAAGCACGCGATCACCGGGCTTCGCCAGCGACATCAACTTGCCGAAGATCTTTGCATTGCGCAGATACCAGGCGGCGTTGAGATCGGCGCCGGCCTGATTGTCGTGATTGCCGATGGTCAGGATGGAATAATAGCTGTCCATGCCGGTCATCGGCGTTCCAGGCGTGTTCACACGGGTCAGCATCTGGCCGACACTGTGCGTCGGCAGATCGGCCTCGAACACCTTGCCTGCGGCGGCGACGGCGGTGTTGCTGGCCTCAAGGGCTTTCGACTGGCCGAACTTCGCAGCCGCTTCCTGCACCTTGTCGAACGGGAAATAGTCCGGCTCGCCGTCCTTGGGCTGTTCATCAATGCCGTTGACGGTCTTCAGCCCGGCGTTGCGGGCAATGCGATAGCCGATCTGGACGATCTCATTGGCCTGTTTGGCCAGCATCGCATCGTCGAAGCGCGCATATTCGGCAATGGCGAGATCGGGCGTATCGCTTTGCATTTCGACCATGACATGCGTCGGCTTGAACGCGCCGATGGCCTTGGCAACCTTCGCGAGTTCAGCCTGCCGGCGCGGCGTCAGCACCGAATCGACTTTGACGTTGTTGAGATCGAGACCGGGATTGCCGAAATGATATGAACCGAGCACCATCACTTCGACCGGTGGCGCAGCAAGTACCGGCGTCGCAAGCATGATTGCGAGCGAAAACAGCTTCATCTTCATCGGGTTCGGCCTCGTGTTATATTTATATAACACAGTGACGAT
>JAAFIT010000221.1 GCA_013298745.1 Sphingomonadales bacterium | reverse complement strand
GGCTTGCCCGCATTCCCGCGCCCTATGTTCGCGACGAAGGCGCAGGACCCCAGGACCCAGGCACACAGATGTCATTTACGCAGATAACGATGTCGGCGGATGGCAAGACGCTGGCAGCGCTCACCGATTTCGGACCATTGCTCATCTGGAACGGCGGCCCCGCTCCGAGGCTGGTTTCGCTGGCAAAAAACCACCCGTATTTGACCGAATATGGTATGCTGATCTTTAAATTTTCAAAGGCCGATCCGAAGCGCTTCGTTATTGCCAGCCAGGGGTCGAATCTCGCGGTTGTTCATGACGGCGTGACCGGCAAGGAAATCATCCGGATCAAGACGCCGAGTACGATCGAAACGCTCGATTTCACACCCGATGGCACCGGACTGTTCATCGGCACGGGGATCGGCACCGGGGCCATTTGGGATGCCCAAACCGGCAAGCTGCGCACGGTGCTGCGCGGGCGGCACGACAATGCGATCATCTCGCAGCGCTTCGACAAGAGCGGCACCCTGCTGTTGACAGCCTCGATCGATGGCACGGCGCGCCTGTGGGATGCACGCACCGGCCAGTTGCGCCATGTGCTGATCAGCCCGCTGGGCAGCATCGATGGCGTGTTTTCCGACAATGGCCGCTATGTCGTCACCGGCTCCGAAAGCCGCATTGCGACGGTGTGGGACGTTGCCACCGGCAAGCGCCTGACCGGGCTTGCCGGCCCGTCCAAATCCGGCGGCAACATCGGCTGGTTTGCCAATAACGATACCGAGGTGGTGACACTCGCCGAAGACACCACGCTGCGGCGCTGGCGTATCGCGACGCCAGACATGGATTATGATGCCTTGCTCAAGGCGGCCTGCGCCGATGGCAGGGACAATTTCACCGCCGAAGAAGTCCAGCGGCTTGGGCTTGAAAAGGTCATCGAGGCAAAGGGCGGCCGACTGCCGACGTGTCCACCCCTTGCGAAGCGTGTGGCGGCCCGTAGCGTCAGCCCGCCGCCGAACTGAGCATCAGCCGGCGGAGAAACGGCGTCTGCGGCGGTTCGGGTCGCGGCTCCGGTGCTGTTGACGCCAACTGTTGCGCCAGCCTGAGTGCGTCGCGCGCATCGTCGGCCTTGATGTCCACGGCGTACAGCGGCGCCCAGGCCGCAAAAGCGGCGTCCTTGGCCAACCCGATGACCCCTGCCCAATCGCGGTCGCGATAATGGATGGCGGCGCTGGCGGCCCGCACCGTCCGCGCTTTGTCAGCCGACATCACCCCGGCGCGCACCGCCCGGCACAATGTCGCCCGTACATTGACCTGCGCGAGGCTGAGCGGCGCACCACCCAGCGCCGCCGGGGCGTGCAGCACAGCCACTTCGTCATCGGCCGTGATCCGGCCATCGGCATAGGCGCGATAGATGGCGCCGCAGCCGATCATGCCGAAGCGATCGAGCTCGACGGCGCGCAAGGCGCCCATACTGGCGGCGCCGATGACGCGAAAGCCGCGCGCCAGCAGCATCAGAATCTCCTTGTGCCACACCGCCGGGCGGCTGCCGAAGACGCCATCGATCAGCACCACGGTGTGCGGCGGCTGGACAAGCAGCCCCAGCATGTCGCCGGCGCCGGCGGGGGGCAAGCGCTCGAACGGCGGGGTGGCGACCCAGCCGGCAAGGCTGGGCCCGGCAAAGACCGAAATGCGATCGGCGCGATAATCGGTCATGCCGGCGCCCGCCGCAGCCGTTGCGATTCGCCAAGGCCGGGGACCAGCACCTTGGCCGTCACCACCGGCGATTGCGGCGGCGACAGCACCACCCGCGCCGCCTGGGGGTAGCCGGCATCGGCGAGCGCGGCGACGGCCTCGGCCAGCGTCAACACCGGGCCGGGCTGGTGCAGCGGGCGATGGGCGATCGGCGCCGGCGGCGCGATGGCGAAGCCGAATCGCGGCGGCTTTGCCTCGGGAAGGCCAAGCGGCAGATCATCGCGGGCGCCGGCGATGATGGTCAGCCGGGACTGGATGGCTTCGGTGAGCGCCGATCGCAGCGCCGCTTCGACATCGGGATGCGCCGATGTGCCGGCAGCATAGGGAACCCCCGCCGCCTCGCCGGAGCGATCGTGCAACTCCACCACCACCACCGGCATGGCGATCACCGCCGGCAATTGATAGGCGCGGATGCCGATGCCCAGCCCGGCCAAGCGCGCGTGCAGGTTGCGGAACCACGGCCAGGCAATCGCGGCGAGATCGACCTCGTCCTCGCCGCGCGTGAACACGCTGCCCTGTTGCCACGCGGTGAAGGCGTCACGTTCGATCACCTCGCACAGCGCCTTCAGTGTGGCGAAATCGCGATCAAGGCCGGCGCCCTGGCCATTGCTGCTGCGCGTGATGCCTTCGGGCCTGGGGATGACGAGATCGAGCGAGACGGTTGCCGCGGGCACCCACAGCCGACCCCGGCCATCGAGGCGATCGGCCACGGCCCAATCGAGGACGAGGGTATCGGCGACGGCACCGCGACGCCGCGCGAAATCATCCGCGGCCGGCGCGCGCTCGGCGGCTGGAAGGTCGTTGAAGGCACAGCGATGCAGCGGCGGCGACCAGCTCTCGGCATGGCTGCATTCAATGGCTTCCATGCAGGCGCCAAGCCGAGCGGTATCGGCATCAAGCCCCTTGCCCTGATGGACGGACAGTGATCGCCCCCAGGGGCGCACGGCCTGCCACACCGGCATGCCGATGCGATCGAGGCCGGTGACGTCGGCGAGCCGCGACATGCCGAGATCGTCAGCCAATCGGCGCGCAATCGGCAGGGCTTCGGGTGCGGACCGGAGGGTCATGCCGCCGGTCGCGCCGAATCAATCGTCGATCATCTGGCCTTCGATCATTTGACCCTCGATCATCTGGCCTTCGATCATCTGGCCTTCGATCATCTGCCCCTCGGGCGACTGGCCGTCACGCGCGACCGCGGCCACGGCAGCGGTGCCCAGCAGGGCTTCAATCGTCGCCACGGTTGCCTTCAATTCCGGCGACGCGTCGGCAGGCAGCCCGGCGCTGGTGGGATAGGCGGCGGTTGCCGTGGCGATGAAGAGGCGCTGGACGCCATCCTTGCCCGTGAAGCGGATCGCGAAATGCTTGTCGCTGGTGTCGGCCATGCCCATCAAACCCCGTCTGACTGTTCGAACAAATTGTTAACACGCCAAAGCTGTCAGGTCTACTGCCAATAGGACATGAAACGGCTCTCGCAGACCCACACCAGAGCCTGCGCCGCATGATTATCGATGCTGAGAACCGGATTCTGCCGAACAAAAGCGGCGAGACAATGCGCGCGTTCGCGCGCGAAAAACGAACCCGGCGACGCCATGACGTCGCCGGGCAAAATCGTTACTTCAGGTGCTGGGCGAGGAACTTGTTCATTTCGAACATGGTGCACTCGTCCTTGCCGAAAATCTTCTTCAGATTGGCGTCGGCGACAATGACGCGCTTGTCGGTCGGCTTCTGCAGATTGTGCTTCCGGATATAATCCCACACCTTGCTGACCACCTGGCCGCGCGGCAACTGGCCGGCGCCGACAATGACGGCGAGATCGGCTGACGGCGTCAGCGGCTTCTGCAATGCGTCCATCTTCTTGCCTGCCGGCTTGGCTGCTTCTGCCATTGCACTCCCCTTGTTCACGCATTTGGGGTCATCCATCGTGGTGCCCCTTGTTTGCTGCCGAAGATTCTTAGCGGACTGGCGCTGTCACGCAACTGTCTCGATGGTGTTTTGGTCTGGAAATGAAACCGTTTCGAAGATTTCACCGTTTCCGTGTTGCGCCCGGACCACCAATCAGAAGACGCGACGGGCGCGAACTTGCCAGAGCCGCGGCGGATTGAGATAGCTGACCGTGCCGAAAACCGATTGCGTATAGGCCGTATCAAGGCAGTTGGTGCACGACAGCGTCACCGTCCAATGATTGTCGTCTGTGCGCAGGGTGAGCGCCGCTGTCACCTGCCAGACGGCGGGATTGTGCGATCCGGTGATGACATCGCCGCCGAAGGGATTGGCCGGCAGGCTGCCGAGCGTGCCGGTATAAAGCGTCGCATTGGCGGCACCGGCTTCGAAGCGAGAGCGATAGAGTGCATCGATCGACGGCGTGATGATGGCGCCGGCCGCCGGGATCGCCCAATCATAGGCAGCGCCGAATGCGGCGGTGAAATCGGGGGTCCGCGCCGGTTCCGCGACATTGCCATTGGCATCGACGATGCCGGCCGCACAGGCCGTGGCGGCATTGGCGGTGCCGGCGAGCGGCACCCGGCCAGCGGCCAGTTGCGCCTGGCACAGCGCCTGCTGCGCCGCCACCGAGGTGACGCCCAACGCGTTCGGCGCCATGCTGGTGCCGGTGTTGTAGCGGTCCTTCTGATAGGTAAGGCTGGTTCGCAGCGTCAGCCCGGCAATCGGTGCCGCGGTCAGTTCGAGCTCGACACCGCGGTTGCGATACCCGTCGATGGTCTGGACGACACTCTCGCTACCGAGCAACAGCGGCACCTGGCTGTCGTTGGCCTCGATCCAGAAGGCGGCGAGATTGGCGCGGACCTTGCCGCCGAGCGCATCGGCCTTGATCCCGCCTTCATAGGTCCAGGCGGTTTCGGCGCCGAAGGGCTGGCTGGCGCCGCCGGTCGTCAAGCGCGTGTCCCAGCCGGCGGAGCGCCAGCCGCGAGCAGCACTGGCATAAACGAGCAGGGCGTCGGCGGCGCGATAGCTGGCGGCAAAGCGCGGGGACCATTGCCTGGTCGTTTGGGTCACAACCGCTGCCGGCGCGCTGCCGAAGCGCACGGTTTCGTCGGTGTAGCGCGTGCCGGCGGTGAGCTTAAGCCGGTCAGTGACGTTGATGTCGGCCTGAAGATAGGCGGCCTTGTCGGTGACGCCGGTTTCGATCCGGGTTGCACCTTGATCGCGGCGGTCTTTGGCGTCGAAATAGAGCAGGCCGGCG
>JAAFIT010000220.1:3120-4932 GCA_013298745.1 Sphingomonadales bacterium | reverse complement strand
GATGAAGGCGGATTCAAAATCATAGCTGCCGCGGAAGGTCGCCTCGTTGATGGTGTCCTTCATATAGGCGTTGCGGAAGCTGTTGCCGGCCGGGCGAATGTTAGACGCCTGGAGGGCGGCCCCTGGATGCATGGCGACGGAAATCACCGGCATCTCGGTCTGGAAGTCGACACGCTGGTTGGCAACGCCGAAAATGGCACTGCCCACGGCGCTGTTGCTGCCATAAGGCGAAGTCGGCTTGCTTTCCGCCGTCGAGTGATGGGCATCGACCTCGAGATGCAGGCCGTCGATGCCATCCCAGCTGATGTTGCCGCCCAACGACTTGTTGATGCTGCGGTTGGCGGCCAGCGCGCCGGTGATGGCAATATCCTTGCCTTCACTGGCGCCGAACGATTCCGAATAGAATTTCGGGCCGGCGGCCGGGCCGTCGGTCCAGCTGCTGGCGGTGTTGTTGTGGTTGAACCACACGCCGATGCTGTTGGTGCGCGCATCGATGGTGTTCTGCGAAAAGGTGTAATCGACCAGCATGTTGATCGTGTCGGTCGGCTTGAACTGCAGAACCAGCTGGCCGTTGATGCGCTCGCGATCGATATCGGTGAAATCATAGCCGGCATTCTGGGTGACCTGATAGGTGTCGGTCGGGCCCGGGCGATTCTCGGTCTTGGCGTAATTGCCGCGCCAGTCATTGGCGTCAACCGGCAGCGAGCCCCAGTTGTTTTCGTTGCCCAGATAGCCTTCACGCCAACCGGCGTTGAACTGTGCCAGACTGGCCTTGCGGCGCTGGTAGACGCCGGTGACGAGGATCCCGAAGCGATCATCGGCAAAGGTCTTGCTGATGATGCCCGAAAATTCGGGGGTGATCTTGGTGCCCTCGAAGCTCTTGTCGATCATGCCCTTGGCCGAAAGGCTGCCCTTGAAGCCGGGGCGATCGAGCGGACGCGGCGTCTTGATGTTGATGACCGAGCCGATGCCACCCGACTGCAAGGTGGCGCGACCCGATTTGTAGACGGTCACCGAGGCAATGCCTTCGGAGGCGAGGTTGGCAAAATCGAAGCTGCGCGACGCCGGCGCTTCGCAGCAGCTGCCAAGTCCGGATGCGGGCATCTGGCGGCCGTTGAGCAGAACCAGGTTAAAATCGGGGCCGAAGCCGCGGACAGTGACCTTGGAGCCTTCACCATTGGCGCGATCGATCGACACGCCGGTAATGCGCTGCAGCGATTCGGCGAGGTTGGTATCGGGGAACTTGCCGATGTCTTCGGATGAGATGGCATCGACGACGCCTTGTGCGTCGCGTTTGATGCTCAAGGATTGCTGAAGACTGGCACGGATACCCGTGACGATGATGACCTCTTCATCAGCAGCAGCGGCTGTTGCAGCGGCCTGCGCAAACGCCGGCTGGGCACCTGCCGCCAACGCCAGCGTCAAACCGCTCACGCCGCAAACCATGCGCGCCCGCAATCCAGTTACCTTCATCGTGGTCTCCCCCCAGTGGACGCGGTATGGCCGCATCATAGTGCTTTTGATAACGTTCACTTTAATGGTAACGTTCACTCTGTCAAGCGCGATTGCACACGCCGCGCGGGTTCTGGCTTTTGTCTGAACGCGTTCCCGCGCGCTGGGGTGTGTGATGCAATCCGCTGCACTTCGGTGTCACCGGTGAATGCCGGACCGTCCTACTGATGTACTTGTGTTTCCCATGCGATGGTTCTTTGGTTCCGATCGACCGTCAGCCTCTGGTCGCCGGCAGCAGTCTTGGCGGTGTAGGTCACGGCGTTCGTGTCGGCGCTTTGCCAGTCTTCGACGGTCATCGGT
>JAAFIT010000220.1:0-3110 GCA_013298745.1 Sphingomonadales bacterium | reverse complement strand
GCCTTGGTCTGGGCGCGGCGGTCACACCGTTGGCGAGCGATGGTTGCCACATAGGCTTCAAGATCGCGATCCCTATGGGCCCAATCGATCCAGCTGATCCTATTATTCTGGGCATAGGCGTTGTTATTGCCGTGCTGGGTCCGGCCGAACTCGTCTCCGGCGGTGAGCATGATTGTGCCGGTCGATGCGAACAAAGTGCCCAGCAGGGCACGAAGGTCGGCCCTGCGTCGAGCCTTCAACTCGGGATCGTCGCTTGGCCCTTCGCTGCCGCCGTTCCAGGAATGATTATTGCTGTGCCCGTCGCGATTATCCTCGGCATTGGCGTGGTTGTGCTTGTCGGCATAGGCAACCGTGTCGGCCAGGGTGAAGCCATCGTGTGCGGCGATGAAATTGACGCTGCGGCAATCGCCTTCGAAAATGTCGGATGACCCGGCGATCCGCGTGATAAGATCATCGATCCTGCCGTCGCCGCGCCAGAAGCGCCGCACATCATCGCGGAAGCGATCGTTCCATTCGAGCCAATCAGAGGGGAAGTTGCCCAGTTGATAGCCGCCGGGGCCGATATCCCAGGGTTCGGCAATCATGATCCGATCGGCGAGCAATTGATCGGCCGCAATCTCGGCGAACAAGGGGCCATCGGCGGCAAAGCCCGGTCCGCGCGCCATGACCGGTGCCAGATCGAAGCGAAAGCCATCGACGCCGCATTTGCCGACGAAGTGGCGCAAGCTGGCCAGGGTCAACGCGCGCACCGCCGGATTGGCGAAATCGAGCGTGTTGCCGCATCCCGTGTCGTTGATCAGGCTGCCATCGGGTGCATGCGCATAGGCGGCATTGTCGAGCCCGCGCAGCGACAGCACGCCGCCATGAATGTCGCTTTCGCCGGTGTGGTTGAAGACCAGATCAAGGATGACACCGATGCCCGCCGCGTGCAGTGCGGCGACAGTCCGGCGCAATTCGGCGACCCCGCCGGGGCACAGTCCGGGGTCGAGCGCCATCAATGCCACGGGATTGTACCCCCAGGCGTTGCTCAGCCCCAGCGGACCCAGATGGCGTTCGTCGATCCAGGCAGTGATCGGCATCAGTTCGACCGCCGACACATGCAGCTTTTTCAGATGGGCGATCACGACTGGTTCGGCCAGCGCGGCGATGGTTCCCCGGAGGGCCGGCGGCACATCGGGGTGCAGCATGGTGAAGCCGCGGACATTGATCTCGTAGATCAAGCCGCCGCGATCAAACATTGGCGCTGCGGCCGGCAGCGGCGGATTTGGGCGTGGCACCAGCGCCCGCGGGATCAGGTCGGCGGTATTCACACCAAATTGCGCCAGCACCGGGTGCTGGACGAAACGCCGGTCGATTGCGACGGCATAGGGATCAACCAGCAATTTGGCTGAATCGAACCACAGGCCGTTCGCCGGTGCCCATTCACCTTCGGCGCGGTAACCAAAGGCGAGACCGGGTCGCTCGCCCGGCAAGGTAGCGGTCCAGTCATCGCCGCTGCGCTGCATCGCAATCCGCTGCTCGTCGCTGGCCTCGAACAAGCATAGCCACACCGCCGTTGCCTTGGGCGCCCGGACCCGAAAGCTGGTGACGCCGCCCGCGCAATGGGCGCCGTAAGGCGCACTCATGTCACGACATCGGGTGCCGTGCGGCCGGTGTGTCCGGCGATTTGCGCGATATCCTCGGCGGCCGCGATGATCGATCCCAGCATCTGCGTCGTCTCGCCGTCGATATTGCCATCGGCCGGTTCATAGCGTTCGAGATAGACCCGCAGCGTGGCACCTTGGGTGCCGGTGCCCGACAGGCGGAAGACCACGCGCGAGCCGCCTTCGAAGAGCACGCGCAGCCCCTGGTTGGTGCTGATCGCGCCATCGACCGGATCGGTGTAGGAAAAGCTGTCTGCGCTTGCCACGGTCAGCGCCCCGAACCGGCTACCCGGCAGAGACGGCAGCCGCGCCGTCAGAGCGTCGACAAGCGCATTGGCGCGATCGGTATCGATGGCTTCATAATCATGGCGGGCATAATAGTTGCGGCCGAACCGCGCCCAGTGATCGCGTGCAAGAGCGTCGACACTGATTTTGCGTGCGACAAGGATGTTGAGCCACAGCAGCACCGCCCATAGCCCGTCCTTTTCGCGGATATGGTCCGATCCCGTGCCGGCGCTTTCCTCGCCGCAGATCGTCACAAGACCGGCATCGAGCAACGTCCCGAAAAACTTCCAGCCGGTGGGGGTCTCGAACATCGAAATGCCGAGCGCTTCGGCGACGCGGTCCGCTGCCGCGCTGGTCGGCATCGAGCGGGCAATGCCCTTCAGGCCCGCGGCATAGCCCGGCGCCAGATGCGCATTGGCGGCCAGCATCGCCAGCGAATCCGATGGCGTGATGAAACGGTGGCGGCCAATGATGAGGTTGCGATCGCCGTCGCCGTCCGACGCCGCGCCGAAATCGGGCGCATCAGGCGCCATCATCAGATCGTAAAGGTCCTTGGCATGGACAAGGTTGGGATCGGGGTGGTGCCCGCCGAAATCTTCGAGCGGCACACCATTGTGCACGGTTCCCGGCTTGAAGCCGAGCCGGTGTTCGAGGATTTCGGTGGCATAGGGGCCGGTCACCGCGCTCATCGCGTCAAAGGCCATGGTGAAACCGCCAGCGACCGCCGCCCGGATGGCGGGGAAATCGAACAGGCCCTCCATCAGCTCGGCATAATCGGCGACCGAATCGATGACGGCGACAACCATCCCCGCCACCACGACCTGGCCGACCGTATCGAGGTCGATATCGGGCGTCCTGACGGTCAGCCAGCGATCGATCGTCTGGGTGCGCGCATAAATGGCCTCGGTGATAGCTTCCGGGGCGGGGCCGCCATTGGCGATGTTGTACTTGATGCCGAAATCCTCTTCAGGCCCGCCAGGGTTGTGGCTGGCCGACAGGATCAAGCCACCGCTGGCGCCATATTTGCGGATGACGTGGCTGGCCGCCGGCGTTGAAAGGATGCCGCCGCGTCCGACGATGACGCGGGCATAGCCGTTTGCTGCCGCCATCCGGATCACCTGCTGGATGGCCGTGCGATTGTAGAAACGACCATCGCCGCCCAGCACCAACGCGCTGCCCGCA
>JAAFIT010000022.1 GCA_013298745.1 Sphingomonadales bacterium | reverse complement strand
GATCTCGTCTGTGGTTCTCGGGCGGATCCTCACTGATTTCACCGAAACTCAACTGGTCGGGGTCATCCAGGGCACCGCCGTTGTCACCCTTGTCCTCAACGTCGTCGCGCTGTGGAAGCAGGAGGTTCGCCAGGTCGGCGGCACCATCACGACCGCGGAAGAAGATCAGGCCTTCGCCGTGCGCTGGAGCGATTTCACCGCCGCACCGCGCACCCGCCGGCTGCTGATCGCCGTGGGGCTCGGCGCCGCCGGCTTCGGCATGCAGGATATATTGCTTGAACCCTATGGTGGTCAGGTGCTGGGCTTGAGCGTCGGGCGCACGACCGGACTGACGGCGCTGTCGTCGATGGGGACGCTGATCGGGTTGTCAGTGGCGGCGCAGGGCCTGGCGTTGGGCCGCGATGCGGCGCGGCTGGCGGCCTATGGTGCGCTCGCCGGCATTGTCGCCTTCGCGCTCGTGGTCTTGTCGGCGCCGCTGCATTCAGTAGCACTGCTCTCGTTGGGCACCACCGGCATCGGATTTGGCAACGGCCTGTTCGCGGTCTGCACGCTTACCGCCGCAATGGCATTGGGTGAAGAGGGCGGCTCGGGGCTGGCGCTTGGCGTATGGGGCGCGGTGCAGGCGACAGCGGCCGGTCTGGGCATATTGTTGTCCGGGGTGATCCGCGATGGAGTCGGCGCGATGGCGATGGCGGGTAATCTCGGTCCAGGCCTTGTCGATCCCGCCACCGGCTATTCGATCGTCTGGCATATTGAAATTCTGTTGTTGTTTGGCAGTCTTATCGCCCTTGGTCCGCTGGCGCGGCGGACCCGGGACGTTCAGCCGCGCGCCCGTTTCGGCCTGACCGAATTCCCAACCTGAAGGGGAGACGAACTATGTCCAATGTCATTCTGGTCGGAGGGCTCGATGTTGCCGAGCTCACCTTCTATCTGTTCTTCCTCTTCTTCATCGGGCTGGTCTGGTATCTCAACCGCGAGAGCCGCCGTGAAGGCTATCCGCTCGAAAACGATCTGACAGGCAAGGTCGGCGATGATATCGCCCGGCTCGATTTCAGCGACAAGAAGCGCTTCCAGCTGCCGCATGGCATGGGCATTTACGTGCCGGAAGACGTGCCACGCGATGCGATGCCGGCCAATGTGCTGCCGCGCCTCTGGTCGGGCGAGCCGCTCGATGTCACCGGCGAACCGCTGGGCTCGGGTGTCGGTCCTGGCGGCTATGCGATGCGCGCCGATCGACCGGATGTCGACATGTTCGGTCGCCCGCGCATTGTGCCAATGGCGCACGATGATCATATCAATGTCGTTAAGGGCGATATCGATCCGCGCGGCCTGCCGGTCATCGGCCTTGATGGTGCCGTCGCAGGGACGGTTCGCGACCTTTGGGTCGATCGCGCCGAGCATGTGCTCCGCTATCTCGATGTCGCGCTCAACAACGGCGGCACGGCCACCTTGCCGATGCCGATGGTGCGCGTGTCGCGCAAGGGTGTCGTCACCGATTCGGTGACCGCGGCGCAGTTCGCCTGCTGTCCGCAGCTGAAGTCACCTAAGCAGATTACCCTGCTTGAGGAGGAAAAGGTTTCCGCCTATTTCGGCGCTGGTTATCTGTGGGCGACGCCCGAACGTTCGGAGCCGCTGGTGTGACCATCGAATACGAAATTGAACCCATCCCCGGGTTGCCGGGCAACCTGCCGCCAGGGGAATCGATCCAGTGGCAGGGATCGCCCGATTGGCAGACATTGGCACGCGCCGTTTTCCACACGCGGCTGGTGGCGGTGTGGTTCATCTTCGTTGCGTCACTTGCTTTCGTTGGCGGTGGCACCGGCCTGAAGGGTGCGATCGTGACGCTGGCCGTTGCCAGCCTTGGGCTTGGGCTGCTGTACTTTCTGGCGCGGGCGTCGGCACGCTCGACGATCTACACGCTCACCAATCGTCGGGTCGTCATGCGCTTTGGCGTTGCGTTGCCGAAGTGCATCAACCTGCCGCTGAAGGCGATCGGCGCTGCCGATGTGCGGCTGCTCGGTAACGGTCAGATCGATATCGTACTGCGCCCGACGCAGCGGTTCCCGCTCGGCTGGCTGCAGATGTGGCCGCATGTCCAGCCGTGGAAGGTCGCGCAACCCCAGCCGATGCTACGCGCGGTGCCGGAAGGCTTTGCACCGATGCTGGCCAAGGCGCTGGTCGATGCCGATCCGCTCCACGGCGTCGCGACACCGCTCGCCACGGCGGTATCGGCCGAACAGCATGCGTCATCCGGCGCCGTTGGTGTGCCGGCATGAGCGATTTCGCCAACGAGGAATTCCCGCAATGGGTTCTCGTTGCCGCCGGTGGCGTCGTTGGCATCGCATTGCTGGTGGTGTTCGGCGTTCGTGCCGGCGTTGTGCCGGCCCGGCCGACAGCGCCCGAACTGCGGGCCGAAAATCATGTCGGCGTCGTCAAGCAACGGGATTTCATCTTCGCCGATCGCGCCGATGGCGCCTTGATCGCGACCGATGCCAAGACGGGGCAGGTGGCTTTGGTGCTCGAGCCGGGGTCGAACAGCGGCTTCATTCGCGGTGTCATGCGCGGCATGATGCGCGAGCGGCAGTTGCACGAAGTGTCGCGCTACGGCGCTGTCACCATCACTCAATGGGCCGATGGCGCGTTGACGTTGAAGGATCCCTCCACCGGGCGCATCCTTGAGCTTGGCAGTTTCGGCCATACCAACCGCGCCGCCTTTGCCCAATTGTTGGCACCGGGCGTCAAGGTGGTCGAGAGCCTCGAAAAGCGTCAGCCCAATGGCCCCATCAGCCCTGATGACAACACTAGCGTCGGCAAGGTTGTTCCAGGTGCGGCCGGAGCCGGCCCGGCGTGACGCGCCTGTTCGCCCGTGAAAGCTGGGAAACCGGCTGCACCATCGCGGTGGAGCACACCGCCGATGCGTTGCACGCCCATGTCGAGCTTGATGATAATGTCTTGCTCGGCCCCGGCGATCAGGTGCGTGTCCATGGCGCCCCGGTACGGCTGCCGTTCGGCGAAGCGATCACCCTGCGGCGCCGCGCCACCGTATCGCGCGCCGGCCTGGTGATGCAGTGGTGGACCAAGCTGCGGGCCCAGTTCGACTTGACCGAGCTTTACGAAATTACCTTCACATCTGAAAAGCCGCACTGAGAGCGGATAAGGGAGTTACCGCGATGAACGCGCACAGCCCGATTGCCCGAGCCGAAGGCGACGCCGCCCGCGAGGTGGTGATCACCAAGGATGTCACCCAGGCGATGGCGAACCAGGATACGGTTCTGAGCCCGCGTTTCTACACGACCGATTTCGATGCGATGGACCGCATCGATGTGTCGGGGGTGCGCGCCGAATGGGATGCGCTGATCGCCGAAATGACCGCCGATCCCAACAAGAAGCATTTCAAGCGCACCGAGGAGTTTGACGGCGTCATCGAGAATTTGCCGCCCGAACTGCGCATCGAGTTCACCGATTTTCTGGTGTCGTCGATGACGTCGGAGTTTTCGGGGTGCATCCTTTACGCCGAAATCGCCAAGCGGGTGACCAATCCGGATGCCAAGGCGCTGTTCAAGCTGATGGCGCGCGATGAATCGCGCCACGCCGGCTTCATCAACGACAGTTTGAAGGATGCCGGCATCGGCATCGATCTCGGCTTTCTCACCAAGACCAAGAAATACACCTATTTCCGGCCGAAGTTCATTTACTACGCCACCTATCTTTCGGAAAAGATCGGTTACGCGCGCTACATCACCATCCACCGCCATTTCGAAAAGCATCCGGAACAGCGCTTCCACCCGATCTTCAAATGGTTCGAAGCCTGGTGCAATGACGAGTTCCGCCATGGTGAAGCCTTTGCGCTGCTGATGCGCGCCGATCCCAAGCTGCTGAGCGGCTATAACAAGCTGTGGATCCGCTTCTTCCTGGTTGCGGTCTATGCGACGATGTACGTTCGCGACCACAATCGTCCGGTGCTGTACAAGGCCTTTGGAATCGATCCGACCGAATATGATTTCAAGGTCTTCAACATCACCACGCTCATCACCCGTCAGGTTTTCCCGATCGCCCTTGATACCGATGCGCCGCAGTTTCGCGCGCTGCTGGAAAAGATGCGCGACATTTCGGCGAAGATCGACGCGACCAACGAAGCCGGTGGCGCACTGGCAGCGGTGAAGCGCGCCGGGTTGAAGGTGCAGGCGGGGATCACCTTCCTGCGGCTCTATCTCCAGCCGGTTGAGCACAACGAAGCGCCCGCCACAGTTCGGTTGCAGCCCGTCTGGTAGCATGAGCGCTGAGCCGTTCTTGTTGCCCTTGCTGTTCGCAACGGTGCTGTGGTTCGTCGCCACCGGCTTTGTGCTGTGGCTCGACCGCTTGCCGAGCCGTACCTGGCCGGCCAGCCTGGTGGGCGCGACGGTCGCCAGCGGCTTCGCCATGGGCGGAATCATCGCCACGGCGCCGGAAACCAGCCCGGCTGCGGCCTATGCCGCCTTTGCCTGTGCGCTGGTGCTGTGGGGCTGGCATGAATTGAGCTTTCTGATGGGCTTTGTCACCGGCCCGAACCGCAACCCGTGCCCGCCCGACGCGCGCGGCTGGCGGCGCTTCCGCCTCGCGGCGGCGACGCTCATCCATCATGAAGTGGCGATGTTCGCGACGGTGCTGGTGATGGCGGCTGCGACCTGGGGCCAGCCGAACCAGACGGCAACGCTGACCTTCTTGTTGCTGTTCGTCATGCGGCTGTCGGCCAAGTTCAACATCTTTGCCGGTGTGCCGCATCTTTCGACCGAGATGATGCCCGATCATATGCGCTATCTCGCCAGTTATTTCCGCATCGCCCGCCCCAGTGGTTTTTTCATCATCAGCCTGGCGGCGATCGCGGCCTTGGCGGCATGGCTGGGTGATGCTGCGTTGCGCGCCGAAGGCGGGCTGGCAACCGGCTATGCGCTGGCATTTGCCCTCGTCGTGCTGGCGTTCATAGAGCATGGTTTCCTGGTCGTGCCGTGGCAGGATACCAGCCTGTTTCGCTGGGCGATGCGCAATTCCCCCGACGCCCGGAATCGCGAGCGCGTCGCATTAGCCGATTTCAACCACATAAGCGTCACACCCCCCGGGGATTCGACGGCACGTCAGGTGTCGAATCCGCTTGCGGGGCTGGAAAGTGCGCGGCAATAAGTTTTCCGGGAGATTGTCGATGGATTATGAAGCCCATTTCCAGGCAGCGCTTGACGGCCTGAAGGAGCGCGGAAACTACCGCGTCTTCGCCGAATTGCAGCGCCGCAAGGGCGAATATCCGCGCGCCACGCGCCACCTGGAAAATGGTGACCTGCAGGAAGTCACCGTCTGGTGCTCGAATGACTATCTCGGCATGGGCCAGCATCCCGCCGTTATTGACGCGATGCACGAGGAACTCGATCGCTCGGGTGCCGGCGCCGGCGGCACGCGCAACATCTCGGGCACCATGCACGCCCATCGCCAGCTCGAACTCGAGTTGGCCGACCTGCATGGCAAGGAAGACGCGCTGCTGTTCACCTCGGGCTATGTCTCGAACTGGGCGGCACTGGGCACGCTGGCGGCCAAGCTGCCCAATTGCGTTGTCCTTTCGGACGCGCTCAACCATGCCTCGATGATCGAAGGCATTCGTCACAGCCGCGCCGAATGCCTGAAGTTCAAGCACAATGACGTCGAGGATCTCGATCGCTTGCTCGCCGGCATCGAGCCGGGCCGGCCCAAGCTGGTGGCGTTCGAATCGGTCTATTCGATGGATGGCGATATCGCGCCGATCAAGGAGATCATCGAGACTTGCGAAAAGCATGGTGCGATGACCTATATCGACGAAGTTCATGCCGTCGGCATGTATGGTCCGCGCGGCGGCGGCGTCGCCGAGCGCGAAGGCCTGATGGACCGGCTGACCGTTATCGAAGGCACGCTCGGCAAGGCGTTCGGCGTGGTCGGCGGCTATATCGCTGGTTCGAAGGCGATGTGCGATTTCGTCCGCAGCTTTGCTTCGGGCTTCATCTTCACCACAGCGCTGCCGCCGGCGATTGCGGCTGGTGCGCTCGCCAGCGTCCGCCACCTCAAGGCCAGCCCGTTCGAGCGTAAGCGCCAGCAGGAGCGGGTCGCCAAGGTGCGCGCCGCGCTGCGCGCCACCGGCATTCCGCAGATGGAAAACCCCAGCCATATCATTCCGGTGATGGTCGGCGATGCCAAGAAGGCCAAGATGATCAGCGATTGGCTGATGGAAAATCACGGCATCTACGTCCAGCCGATCAACTACCCGACCGTGCCGGTGGGCACGGAGCGTCTGCGCATCACGCCAGGTCCCGTACACAGCGACGATGATATCGAGCGCCTGGTGCGTGCTCTGTCGGACATCTGGGGCCAGTGCGCCCTCCACCGCGTCGAGGCAGCAGCTTAAACGAATGGGGTCTGGGGCCGATGGCCCCAGCCCTTATTCCGGCCGCGCCAACGCTGCTACAGCCGCCGCCGGCAAATCACTGAACACGCCATCGATCCCGGTTTCGAGATACAGTCGAATCTCGCCGGCGGCATCGCCGCGCCCACGCGGATCGTCACCGCTGCGGAACGGTTTGGCGAGAAAGTAATTCTCGGGTCGGAACGTCCAGGGGTGAACCTGCAGCCCGGCGGCATGGGCATCGGCGACAAGCGACGTCGGTGTGCCCAGCGTGCCATTGGCGCTGCGCGGGATGATGAGGTCGCGGTTGGGACCGATGCCATTGGCATAAGCGGCGATGGCCTTGAGGCCGGCGGGGGTTATCATTGCATCATAGGCTTCGCCGTCTGCCGATGTACCCGAATCGATGAGTTGGATCAGCCGCACCGCGGTCTGGCCGCGAAGCACCTTCAAATTGCCGGCCTCGAACGACTGGATGAACACCGGACTGTCGCTCCGCGTCCAGCCGGCTTTGGCAAGTGCTGCCAGTAGCGGCGGTTCGAGCGGCAGGCCGAGCGCGCGGAAATGGCTGGGGTGCTTGGTTTCCGGATAAATGCCGATGACGCGGCCAGTGCGCGCCGAGGCGGCCTTTGCCAGCGCAATGATCTCGTCAAGCGTGGGGATGGTCTCCTGGCCATCAAAACCCGTGTTGGCGGTGCGCAGTTGCGGCAGTCGTTCCCGGGCGCGCAGGGTCTTCAACTCGGCAAGGGTGAAGTCTTCGGTGAACCAGCCGGTAACGCTCTGGCCGTCGATCGCCTTGGTTGTCTTGCGGTTGGCGAACTCGGGATGGGCGGCGACATCGGTGGTACCCGAAATTTCGTTTTCATGCCGCGCAACCAGTTGGTGATCCTTGGTCGCAACCAGATCAGGCTCGATGAAATCGGCGCCCTGCTCGATGGCAAGGGCATAGCTGGCGAGCGTATGCTCCGGCCGGTCGGCGCTGGCCCCGCGATGGGCGATGACGATCGGCAGCGCGGGGGGCGCCAGTGGCCGGGTGGGCGGCAGCGGCGATGCAGCGGCAATGCTGGCAACCATGGCAATCACTCCGGCTGGCAAAAGGCGGACCATCAAGGGCATTCCCGGACCTTGATGGCCCGCCCTTGCCTTAGCCGGAGTGGGAGAGCGGTGCGAGACGCGATTGCACCGGCTCGGGTACCCAATCAGGCGAAAACGGCAAAGTTCTGATCGAAGTTCGGCATCCAGCCCGCCATCTGGGCGGCGGCTGTTCCCGAAAAACTGCCGATTTCGCTGCTGGCGCGAAAGCCGGCGCCCGTCGGCGCTGCCGTTGAATTGGCGACGGTATTGAAGCGGGCGAAATCGATATCGCCTTCGCCTGCGGAGCTGAAGAGCTGGGCAGCATCAACGCCCTTCTTGGTCTTTGTGTCCCAGGTGTCGATGTTGTTCTCATAGACAACCCCCGTGCTCGGCCGGGTCCTGTCTTCGAGAAACATCGGGGCGACGTTATTTGAGATCAGGGCGCCGCGAACGTCAAAAAGGTTTATCGCCGGTACCAGACCAACATTGATGCCGGTGCGCACGCTATTGTTGCTGATCACCACATCATCGGCATTGCTGACCGTTATGGCATGGCGATGGTTCCCCTCATAATAGTTGTTCTCGATGAGGATATTCTCGTGGCGCTGGTCGAGCCGCCCGCCGGCGCCATAGGCCTCGCTTTTGATGAAGATGCCGCCGACCGGGCCATTGGCACCTGGCAGCATGACATTGTTGCGGATGATTATATCGGAACTGGCATTGGCACCACCGCCGCTGGTCACCTGGAACATATCGGGATGTTCCAACTTGTCGTAATCGGGCTGCCAATCCGCCGCGTAATTGCTGTCAATCAGTGCGCGCGTCATCGAACGGATCGTCACGCCTTCGCGCACCTGGGTCATGCTATTGCCGGCAAACAGAAAGTCCTCGCCAGCCGTTGCAACGGCGGTGCGCAACTGGGTGAAGGTCGAATCGAGAACCGAAATCCGGCTGCCGTTTAACGACATGCCGAGACCATCATCACGGGCGTCGTTGTTCATCGAACCGCTGACATCGATCCCGATAAAGGTGATGTTGCTCGCCCGGGCGACATTGACGGCATAGCTGTTCTGGCTGGCGCCGGGTGCCAGCGGCCGGCTGATGTCGATGTCTTCGATGATCAGATTGTCCGAGCGCATGATGTTCAGGGTGCGGAAGACTGCATCGTTGTTCGGATCGGCCGACTTGATGGTGATGGTACCATTCGGACGGACATTCGACAGCGAGACATCGCCGAAATTGACCGGCGCGAGCAGGATCGTATCTCCCGCCCGGGCGGACCTGGCGGTCGCCAGCAATTGGCTGGCGGTCGAAACGGTGACCGTCGTGCCCGACGTGGTGTTCGATGATAGGGGACGTAAACCGCTGGCAATGGCTACGGACATTTATTTCTCCTTGAGGACGCAACGCAACACACACAATGACGACACGGCGGTGGGTCCCACCCGTATCGTCGAGGCGATGAACGGCAGCGTCCGGAGCGGCTTGCAGCGCTTTCGTGGTAAAGCCGTGTTGAGGTTAAGCGCTGGTGATGCCGGTCAGGTGCGACGGCGCCAGCGGGCCAGCAGCGACCGATCGGCCAGGATTTCATGCGCGGCGTTGTGCCCCGGGGCGCCGGTGACGCCGCCGCCGGGATGGGTGCCCGAACCGCACATGTAAAGGCCGTCGATCGGCCCGCGATACGCGCCAAAGCCCAGCAGCGGCCGCGCCGACCACAGTTGATCAAGGCTCATGCGGCCATGAAAGATATCGCCGCCGACAAGGCCGAACTTGCGTTCGAGATCGAGTGGCGAATGGATCTGCCGGGCGATCACTGACCCGGCGAAATTGGGGGCATGCTGGGTGACGCTGGCGATGATGTGATCGGCGACGGTTTCGCGCACATCATCCCAGCTTTGGCCATCGGGCAGTTCCGGGGCGAATTGCTGGCAGAACAGGCTGGCGATATGCGCACCTTTGGGTGCCAGGCTGTCATCAACGGTTGTCGGCAGCTTCATTTCGATGATCGGCTTTGTCGACCAGCCGCTGGTTTTGGCATCGGTGAAGGCGCGGTCCATGTAGTCGAGGCTGGGGGCGATGATGATGCCGGCAGTATGGTGTTCGGCCTTATCCTTGCCGGGCAGCACGCTGAAATCGGGCAGTTCCGACAGCGCGACATTCATGCGGAAGGTGCCGGAGCCGGTGCGATAGGTCGCCATCCGCCGGTTGAAATCGGCCGGCAGGTCGCTGGCGTCGACGAGCTGGCGATAAAGCAGCGCCGGGCCGACATTGGCGGCGACAATCGGCGCGGCGATCTCCTCGCCGGAAACGAGGCGCACGCCCACCGCCTTGCCGCCCGACACCAGCAGCTTGGCCACCGGCGCTTCAAGGCTGATCTCCACCCCGGCGGCGCGGCACGCCGCGGCCATGGCTTCTGTGATCGCACCCATGCCGCCGACGCTATGGCCCCAGGTGCCCTTCTTGCCGTTCACCTCGCCAAAGACATGGTGGAGCAGCACATAGGCGCTGCCCGGCGTGTCGGGGCTGGCATAGTTGCCGACAACGGCATCGAAACCGAAGGCGGCCTTGACCGCGTCCGATTCGTACCAGCCATCGAGGAAATCGCGCGCCGATTTGACGAACAGATCGAGCACGTCGCGTTGGGCTTCGAGGTCCATGCCCAACAATGGCCAGCCTTGCGCCGCGGCGGCGGCCAGTGCGGGAAGCCCGCCACCGGCATTGGGCGGCGTCTTCAGCGCCAGATCGCGCAGCAGTTCGGCCACCCGTTCCAGTGCCGCCTCGTAAGCCGGGAATGTCGCGGCATCCTTTTCTGAAAAGCGCGCAAACTCGGCCTGGGTGCGCGCCGTACCACCGCCCAGCTTGAGATAGTCGTTTTCGAGCGGGAAGAAGTTGGAGATGGTGCGTTCGATGATGCGATAGCCATGATCGTGCAGCCGCATGTCGGCAATGACCTTGGGGCGCAACAGGCTGACGGTGTAGCTGGCGGTCGAATTGCGGAATCCCGGTGCAAATTCTTCGGTCACACAGGCGCCACCGATGATATCGCGGGCTTCGAGAATGCGGACCTTCAGCCCGGCGCGAGCAAGATAAAAGGCACAGACAAGGCCGTTGTGGCCGCCGCCGATGATGACTGCGTCATAGCGTTTCGTCATGTCACTCTGCCCTGTGGTGACGCCGATGCCGTCAACAGCCGAACGGTGCATGGCTGCCGATGATGGGTCAAGCGTGGCTGGCAAAAAGGGCCGTGACAAAAATGTAACAGCCTTGACGCGAATTTTTCGGCGGCTTCAGTAACATCTTGCCAATGTTGCCGCCTTTCACGCACTCTTATTGCCTGCAACCGGCGTATTGGGTGCAGGCAGGGGGGTTTCGTTCGTTGCGTGCAACAGCTGCGTATCGGGCCGACAACGCCAACAGGTGCTGAATTCGGCCATTGAGATCGGGTCGGCATCGACAGTTTGGGGAGGTCCGACGATTTGTTTCGAAAGGGCCAGACGTGACATCATCGACGTACAAGCTTAACCGTTTCACCGCGATCTCGCTGTCGGCGCTGGCGATTGCCAGCGTTGCCGATATGGCCAGCGCGCAGACAACAACCGTTGCACAATCGTCAGCTGTTGAACCCGACAAGAACAGTGCTGACACGATCGTCGTGACCGGCACGCGTCGCACCGACCGGACGGTAACCGAATCAGCGGTTCCCATCGATGTGTTCACATCGCAGGACCTCAAGACCCAGCCTGCACCGCAGCTGCAGACAATCCTGCAAACCCTGGTGCCGTCGTTCAACCAGCAGCGCAACTTGCTCGGTGACGCCTCGGCCTTTGTCCGCCCGCCGACCCTGCGCGGTCTGCCACCGGATCAGATTCTCGTTCTCGTCAACGGCAAGCGCATGCACCGTTCGGCTTTGGTCCAGGTGACCGGCGGCGCGTTGGCGCAGGGTGCCCAAGGTCCTGACCTTTCGCAGATCCCCGGCCAGGCCCTTGGCCGCATCGAAGTGCTGCGTGATGGTGCTTCGGCGCTTTACGGCTCGGATGCCATCGCCGGCGTGATCAACCTTGGTCTGTCGACCAAGGATTCGGGCCTCGATATGCAGGCGCGCTATGGCCAGACCTACATGGGCGACGGCCAGGACACCCAGATCTCGGCGATTTGGGGCACCAAGCTCGGCAATGACGGTGGTTTCTTCAACATCACCGGCGAATTCATCGACCAGAATGTCTGGAATCGTTCGGCGCCACGCCCTGAAATCGCACCGCTGATCGCTGCTGGAATCAAGCCGCCGGTCGAAGGCGGCAACCGTCTCGGCCAGCCGGAAAACCGCGCCTATCGCGTAGTCTGGAATGCCAGTGTGCCGCTGGGCGACAAGGATTCGGTCTATTTGTTCGGGAACTATGGTTGGCAGCGCCAGGGCAACGATTTCAACTATCGTCGTCCGATCGCTGTGACCGCCCCGCCGATTCCGGGTCGCGGTCCGGGCTTTGGCAATACGGGATCTTTCGGCAAGTCGATCAACACCACTTACCTTGATCGCATTGGCACAACGGCGACTGGGCAACCGATTTGGGACGAAAATGGTCGCAAGTTCGAAGCGAGCCAGATCTTCCCCAACGGCTTCACACCCTTCTTCGAGGCCGCGAACGAGGATGTTTCGATCGTCGGTGGCTACAAGGGTGAAACGGCCGGCGGCATCAAATTCGACATTTCGGCGGCATCAGGCACCAACAAGATCCGGTATTTCATGGGCGATACCGGCAACTGGTCGATGGGCCCCGAAACCCCGACGGACTTTTACCTCGGCAGCCTCAAGCAAACCGAAACCAACCTCAATCTCGATCTCAGCTATTCGACCGATGTCGGCCTGGCCAGCCCGCTCAGCATCGCCGGCGGTCTCGAATGGCGTCGTGAAGCCTATGAAGTGGGTTTGGGTGATCGCGCATCGTGGGTGACCGGCCAGTATGCGGCGCAGATTGTCCAGCGCGCCAATGGCACCACCTTCCTGTCAACGAAGCCGGTTGGTGCCAACGGTTTCCCGGGTTTTGGTCCGGATTCGGTCACGGCTGGTGGTCGAAACAGCGTCTCCGCTTATGTCGACATCGAAGCCGATATCATCGACGGCTTCACTCTTGGTGGCGCGGCACGTTACGACCGGTTCACCGATTTCGGTGGCACGTTCAATGGCAAGATCTCGGCGCGTTGGGCCATTACCGATGCGATTGCCGTGCGCGGTAACTTCAACACGGGCTTCCGCGCCCCGACTCCTGGCCAGCAGCTGACCCAGAATGTGCAGACGGCGTTCCCAGGCGGCAGCCCTGTTCCTGTCGCCATTGCCACTGCGCGTCCGGACAGCACTGTCGGCCTTTACTATGGATCGTCACCGCTGACGCCTGAAAAGTCGACCAGCTTCTCGGGTGGTATGGTGTTCACGCCAGGCGGTGGTTTCAACGCAACCATCGACTATTACAACGTGACGGTGCGGGATCGTATCGGCATCACCGGCCAGTTCGTGGTGACACCGGCGGATCAGGCGGCGCTGTTTGCGCAGGGTGTTTCGACCGCGTTCGATCTTGGCCGCGTGAATTACTTCACCAACGGCTTCAAGACGCGCACGCAGGGTGTCGACTTTGTGCTGTCGCATCGTGCTGATACCAGCATCGGCAACTTCTCGACGAGCTTTGCGGTCAACTACAACAAGACCGCCGTGCTGGAACGTCGCAACATCGTGCTGGCCCGCCCTGGGACCACGCCGATTGTGTCGCCGTTGATCGATGATGTCCGCAAGGGCAACATTGAGGAGTCGCTGCCGCGGTGGCGCGCCGTGGCGTCGGAAACCTACACCAATGGTGCGTTCGACGTGACGGCGCGTGCCAACTGGCACAGCAACTTCACCACCTACTTCGACACAGTGACCGGTTTTGAT
>JAAFIT010000219.1 GCA_013298745.1 Sphingomonadales bacterium | reverse complement strand
CGACGAGCTATGTTGCCAAGATGACCGCCAAGGGCCGCGCCAAGATCGCCCAGAAGGTTGGCGAGGAAGCCGTTGAAACGGTGATTGCGGCGATGGGCAAGGACCGCGGCGAGATTGTCGGCGAGGCGACCGACCTGATGTTCCATCTGGCGCTTTTGCTCGTTGATGCCGGGTTGAGCTTCGACGATATCCGCGCCGAGCTCGAACGCCGCGAAGGCGTTTCTGGGCTCGCCGAAAAGGCCAGTCGCAAGTCCTGACGGCGCTGCGACGATTTTTGCGGGTTTTTTTGGGCTGTCGTCCTATAGTTGCGCTGTGGGGCGCGGGGGCGCGCGCTGAAGTGATCGGATCATGATGCTGAATGGGTTGAAGGCGATTTCCATGGGCGGCCGCGAAATGTGGCCGCTGGTTGAAGGCGGCAAGGGCGTCGCTGCGACCAACCATCTGTCGTCGGGGGCCTGGGCGATGGCCGGTGGTGTCGGCACCATCTCGGCGGTTAACGCCGATAGCTATGATCCCACCGGGCGGATCATCCCGCAAATATATTCGGCGCTGACGCGTCGCGAACGCCATGAGGAACTCGTGTCCTATGCGATCGAAGGCGCCGTCCAGCAGGTGCAGCGCGCCTATGAGATGGCGTCATCCGAATTGCAGCGTGGCTTTGGCGCCATCAATATCAATGTGCTGTGGGAAATGGGCGGCGCCCAGCGCGTCCTCGAAGGCGTGCTGTCGCGGACCAAGGGTCTGGTCAACGGCGTCACCTGCGGCGCCGGGATGCCTTACAAATTGTCCGAAATCGCGGCGCATCACGGCGTGTTCTATTATCCGATCATCAGCAGCGCCCGGGCGTTTCGGGCGTTGTGGAAGCGCGCCTATTCCAAGGCGCCCGAATGGCTCGGTGCCGTCGTCTATGAAGACCCCTGGCTCGCCGGCGGCCACAACGGCCTGTCGAACGCCGAAGACCCCCGCGCGCCGCAGGATCCGTTGCCGCGGGTGCGGGACGTGCGCACGGTGATGCGCGAATGCGGCATCGCCGACAGCGTGCCGATCGTCATGGCCGGCGGTGTCTGGGCGCTCAACGAATGGACCGACTGGATCGACAATCCGGAGCTTGGGCAGATCGTCTTCCAGTTCGGCACACGGCCCTTGCTGACCAAGGAAAGCCCGATTCCCGATGGCTGGAAGGCGCGACTGATGACGCTCAACGAAGGCGACATCAGCTTGCACAAATTCTCGCCGACCGGCTTTTATTCGAGCGCGGTGCGCAACCCGTTTCTGCGCACGCTCGAACGCCGCTCCGAACGCCAGATCGGCTTTGCGACGACGGCGACCGAGGAGCAGGGTTTCCTTCTCGATGTCGGGGTCGGTCGCAAAGCCTATTATGTCTCCCGCGATGATCTGCTGCGCGCCCGTGAATGGCATGGCGCCGGCTTTACCGAAGCGCTGAAGACACCTGACGATACGCTGGTGTTCGTCAGCCCGCCCGAAAAGACCGAAATCCGCAAGGACCAGAAGGATTGCATGGGCTGTCTGTCGCAATGCGGTTTTTCGAGCTGGGCCGACAACGAAAGCAACAGCACCGGGCGGCTGGCCGATCCGCGCAGCTTCTGCATCCAGAAGACGCTGCAGGACATTGCACATGGCGGCGATACCGAGCAGAATCTGATGTTCGGCGGCCATTCGGCGTTTCGCTTCGCCAAGGACCCGTTCTACTCGAACGGCTTCATCCCCACCGTCAAGCAGCTCGTCGATCGCATCCTGACCGGCGCCTGACGTGATGTTGCGCTGATGGACCCCGTGCTCGAACTGGCGATGCGCCTGGTCGCCGCAACCATGATCGGCGGCGCCATCGGCCTCAATCGTGATCTGCATGGCAAACCGACCGGCGTTCGCACCATGGGTTTGGTCGGGCTGGGATCGGCGATGATCGTCGTGGCCGGTGTGCTGGTGGGCGGCGAAGGCGATGCGACGCGCGCGGTGCAGGGCGTGATTACCGGTATCGGCTTTCTGGGGGCCGGCGTCATCGTCAAGGACACCCAGACCTCGCATGTGCATGGGCTGACCACCGCCGCGACGATCTGGTTGACGGCGGCTCTCGGTGTCTCCTGTGGTCTGGGCTATTGGCGCCTTGCGCTGGTGGCGCTGCTGCTCAGCCTCGTCATCCTGCTCGTCGGCGGCCCGCTCGAGCGCATTGCCCGCAACCGCTGGCCCCACAAGCCGGAGCCGCCGGGGTCCTGAACCGGGGCGCGGGCCGCTGCCGACGCTTCGCAACAACGTCTTGATTGCGGCGGGTACGGCACTGCGGCGCCGCGATGGTAAGGCCTTTTGTAACCGGCGGCCCCCCTTTTGCGAACAGCGGTTCACAGCCTCTCGTGCCGCCAAAGGATGCCGCTACCCTTCATGTTCGCGCCTGCAACCCTTGCACCGGTGGTGGCCTTCGCGCCGCGAGGCGCTACGCTGGCGGCGGCCATGGCACCCGATTCCCCGCATGATCCGCACGGATGGGGCGCGATGATGGTCGCGGCGCAGGCCGGGCAGGCTGGTCCCTATCGCCGGCTGCTTGCCGAATTGCGGCCGTGGCTGCTGCGCTATTTCGCCCGCCGCCTGCCGCCATCAGCGGTGGAAGATGCGGTGCAGGACACGTTGATCGCCATCCATGCCAAGCGCCATACTTGGCAACCCGATCGCCCCTTCGGGCCGTGGCTGGCCGGCATCGCCCGGTACAAATGGATCGACCGGCTGCGCGCCGCCGCGCGGCATGCCGCCGACGAACTGCCCGAAACGCTGGCCACGCCCGATCATGAGGCGGCGGTGACCAGTGCGACGGCATTGATCGGCCTGCTGGCGATGTTGAAGCCGGCGCAGGCCGAGGTCATTCGTCTCGTCAAGCTCGACGGCCTCAGCATCGAGGATGCCGCCGCCCGCACCGGCCAGTCGGCAGCGCTGGTCAAGGTCAATATTCACCGCGGTCTCGGCCGCCTTGCCAAAATTGTCGAAAGCACCGCCGATGTCGATTGAACGCCTCCATCCCGATCCGCTGATCGATGTTCTGGTCGCCGATCTCGGTAGCGTCCAGCCGCGCCGCCCGGCGCGCGAGATGCTGTTGATCGTGGCGCTGCTGGTTGCCGAATTGCTGCTGTTCCTGCTCCTGCAGGACGCGCGGCAGGATATGCCGGCGGCGATGGCGACGCCGGTCTTCTGGTGGAAATGGTTCACTTTTGCCGCGATCGCCGGGCTTGCGATGGCAGCGGTGCTGGTATCACTCGATCCGGCGGCAACCAACCGGCGGCAGCTGTCGCGGCTGTGGCGGGGGCTCGGCGTGGTGGCGCCGTTGGCATTGGCGGTCGGCTGGTTGATCGATGCCGGCGCAGCCGGCCGGGCGGCGTTGCTGGCACGGCTGGATTGGCGCGAGGGTCTCGATTGCCTGATGAATGTCGGTCTGTTGTCGCTGCCGCTGGTTGTTGCCATGGGGCTGCTTATGCGGCGCGGCGCGAGCACCCAGCCGGCGCGCACCGCCGGCGCCGCCGGGCTCGCCGCGGCGGCCTTTGGCGCGGTGATCTTTGCCGTTCATTGCCCGCATGACGATCCGCTCTATGTCACCGTCTGGTATGGCGGCGCCGTGCTTGCCGTTGCCGGCATGGCGCGGCTGGTGCTGCCGCGTCTGACGCGTTGGTAGCGGGACATGCTGTTGCGCCCTTGATCCGGGTTTGCCCGTATAGCGCGCTGCCCCGACAAGGAGGATTCTGCACCCTGTAAATCTGAATCAACGCTGCAGGGGTCGTGAAATGCAATGGGTCGTGGTGCGGTCGGGCGGGTATATCCTCGCCATGCTCCTCGCATTGGTGGCGGTATCACAAGCCGTCGACAATGCCTTTGCCGTTCACATGGCAATCGTCGCGCTGGCGGCGCTGATCGCGGCGGTGGTCACGATCCGCACGGCCGATCACAGCGGCATGGTGCTGGTAGCCGACAAGACCCAATATGATGATGAACCTATTCGCTGGGGGGTCATCGCGACGACCTTCTGGGGCGTGGTCGGGCTGCTCGTCGGACTGACCATCGCGCTACAGCTGGCGTTTCCGCTGCTCAACCTCGATATCGAATTCACCAGTTTCGGCCGGTTGCGGCCACTCCACACCTCGGCGGTGATCTTTGCCTTTGGCGGCAACGCGCTCATCGCCACCAGCTATTATGTCGTGCAGCGCACCTGCCGTGCGCGCCTTGCCTTCCCTTCGCTCGCCCGGTTCGTGTTCTGGGGCTATCAACTGTTCATCGTACTCGCCGCCACCGGCTATGTGATGGGTGTCACGGCGGCGCGCGAATATGCCGAGCCCGAATGGTATGTCGATATCTGGCTGACCATTGTCTGGGTGAGCTATCTGGCGGTGTTCGTCGGCACCATCGTGCGCCGTGCCGAACCGCATATCTATGTGGCCAACTGGTTCTACCTGTCGTTCATCATCACCGTCGCCATGCTCCACCTTGTCAACAACATGGCGGTGCCGGTCAGCTTCTTCGGCTCCAAATCCTATTCGGCCTTTGCCGGTGTGCAGGATGCGCTGACGCAATGGTGGTACGGCCATAACGCCGTCGGCTTCTTCCTCACCGCCGGCTTCCTGGCGATGATGTATTACTTCGTGCCCAAGCAGGCGGAGCGGCCGGTCTATTCCTACCGGCTGTCGATCATGCACTTCTGGTCGCTGATCTTCCTTTATATCTGGGCCGGCCCGCACCATCTCCACTACACCGCCATGCCCGATTGGGCCGGCACGCTGGGCATGGTGTTCTCGATCATGCTGTGGATGCCGTCATGGGGCGGCATGATCAACGGCCTGATGACCCTCAACGGCGCCTGGGACAAGATCCGCACCGATCCGATCATCCGCATGATGGTGATGGCGCTGGCCTTCTACGGCATGAGCACCTTCGAAGGCCCGATGATGTCGATCAA
>JAAFIT010000218.1 GCA_013298745.1 Sphingomonadales bacterium | reverse complement strand
AATATGAAGCGATCGCCGATGCCGGCATCATCCTCCAGGTCGATTGCCCGGATCTGGCGATGGGTCGCCACACGCAGTTCCGGGACCTCGACTTGAAAGGCTTTCGTGATCGCATGGCGCTCAATATCGCAGCGCTCAACCATGCGACGCGCAACATCGCGCCTGAAAGGATGCGGATGCATTTGTGCTGGGGCAATTATCCGGGGCCACACCATTGCGACGTGCCACTGCGCGACATCATCGACCAAGTGTGGACGGCGCGCCCGCACGCCATCCAGTTCGAAGCCGCCAATCCGCGCCACGCCCATGAATTCGCGCTGTTCGAAGAAATCGGTCTGCCCGAAGGCAAGGTGCTCATCCCAGGTGTCGTCGAATGCCAGTCCGGCTATATCGAGCATCCCGAACTCATCGCCCAGCGCATCGGCCGCTACGCCCACCTCGTCGGCCGCGACAATGTCATGGCCGGCGTCGATTGCGGCTTTTCGATCCATGCCGGGTCAGGCGGCGTCGATCCCGATGTGGTCTGGGCCAAGATGGCGGCATTAGCCAAGGGTGCAGCGATCGCCTCGGCGCGCTTTTGGTGACGTTGACTGTTGATTAAGGCGCAGCCGTCGCCGCAGCCCCCGAGGCCCGTCACCAGTCTCGAAAACGTGCGCGAACGCGCTTGAGCAAGCAGAGATGTTATCGATCAACAAAATGGTGCCCGGGGGCGGATTTGAACCACCGACACGGGGATTTTCAATCCCCTGCTCTACCCCTGAGCTACCCGGGCGCACCGACGGAAGGCCGTGGGCGAGGGCAGGCGTCTAGCCGCTAACTGGAGGCCTTGTCCACCCTGTTTTATGCCCGCATCAGACGGACGGGAAAAAGTCCTCCGGCGCCCGCATTACCGGCAATGCCCGCATGCGCGAAATCCAGCCGGCCATGGCGGGCGTGGCTTCGACACCGGCTTCGGGCAACCACTGAGTATAGCCCCAGATGGCGCAGTCTGCGATTCCAGGGGCGGCACCGTGAAAGAAGGGCGCTTCGCTCAGATACTGGCCGAATCGCACCGCGTCGGCTGCGTAGCGTAGGCGCAGCCAGTCGAGCGCCCCCGCTGGATAGCCTTCGCCGTTAACGCGCCGGGCCTCCTTCAGCTGCGGCAGGCACATGCCGATGCGGTTGGCCTCCCAGATAATCAGCTCGCGACCGCGCTTCAGCCCAGCGCTGCCCCCAAGGACGCCGAAGCGGCTGGCCAGTTCCAGCAGGATGGCGCCCGATTGCACATAGGGGTCGCCGTCGATGACCAGCACCGGCACTTCGCCGATGGGGTTGGCGGCGAGAAACTCTGCTGGACGCGTCTCCCGAGGGGCCCACATGTCGATGCGCACCGTGCGGTGCGACAGACCGGCAAGCGCCAAGGCGAGGGTCACCTTGCAGGCATGGCCCGAATCGGGGTGGCCGTAGAACAGCAGGTCGGTCATCAATCCTCCGAATCCGGCGGCGTCGCACCATCGGACAGCTCGTCTTCCTGATCATTGACGGGGACGACATAGCCCCCTTGCAGCCATTTCACGAGATCGCGATCCTGGCAGCCGCGCGAACAGAAGGGGGCGAACTCGGCGATGCGGGGCGATTTTCCGCAATAGGCGCAGGGTTTGTTACTGGGCATGGCCTGCCGATATCGCGAGCGCCACATCCGCCTGCAAGCGGACCTCGCCACCGAGATGGCGAGCGAGCGCGTTGGTGAGCTCAGGACGGGCTTCTAGCCAGGCAATGACCGCCGGATGGGCCGTGAGGGTGCGGTCGCCAGGGGCAGCACGGCCGGCGCGGCGCAAAAGTTCCAGTGCAGCAAAGCCGGGAGCCCGCACCTGTTCGAGAAGACTTGGCCGCAGGCGTGGCCGAACGATCTGGACGAAGCCAAAGCCGTTGACGGCGGTGCGCTCGAACGGCGCAGGCAGAAGCGCGTCGAGGATTTCGCCAAGGCGAACGCGGACGGCCTTGCCCTCCAGCGAGGGGAAATCGACGCCGATCGAGCCAGTCAGGTCGAAGCGGCGGACGGCGGCGGCGACGGCGGTGGCAGCCGTTTCGGCCAATTCCTGCGGATCGCCGACACCATCGATGTCGATGACGGTCATGGCTGGTGTGGGGCTGATCGTCAGCAGGCCCCCGGGGAACGGCACATGGCCAGTCTGGGCCTCGGCCACAAGTTCGCCCCAGCCATGACCCTCCAGCGCGTCCTCACCCGGCCCGCCGACGCGGGTGATGCTGTAGCCGGCGGCCTCGAGGCGTTGGGCAAGGCTGTGGCCGGCGCTGACTTCGCCCTCGCGAGTCGCATCGCCTTCGACATTGCGGAGTTTGGCAAGGCGCGGTCGGCCGGCCTCGGAAATGGCGGCGCGGGTGACTTCGACCCGCAACAGCCCGCCCTCGGGGCAATAAGGCAAGGGCTCGATCAGTCCTTCGGCTGCGCCCAACTGCATGATACCGCGGCGGCCAGGCTCGAGGATTTTCGCCAGTCTTGCGACATGCACCGTCCCCGCCAGCGGGCCACCATCGTCACGTTCAAAATGCGCTTCGATTGCGCCCCCTGCGTCAATAACCAATGCTCGCGTCGCGCCAATGCCGCGTTCGATAAGGGCTTCAGCCATGCCCTGAAGCCTTCAGTAGTGCCCGCGTTTCGGCCAGCGGTAGGCCAACGACGCCCGACCAGCTGCCACCGATGAAGCGCACATAGGCTTCGGCAGTACCTTGCAACGCATAGCCGCCAGCCTTGCCGCGCCAATCGCCAGCCACAATCAAAGCGTCGATGTCGGCGGGTGTCAGGCGATGAAAGATCACAACTGTTTCGCTCAAGCGCTGGCGGGTGACACCGGCAGCATCCGCCGCTGCAACCGCCGTGAACACCCGGTGACGCCGACCCGACAACAAAGCAAGGCAGGCACGCGCCGTTGCTTCGTCCTCGGCCTTGGGCAGGATGCGGCGGCCGACGCCGACAACGGTATCGGCGGCAAGGACAATGGCGCCGGGGTGACGCGCCGCAACAGCTGCACATTTGGCTCGCGCCAGCCGTTCGGCATGAAGACGCGGCACTTCACCTTTACCGGGGGTTTCGTCGATATCGGCCGGGTCGATGGCGGCCGGCACCACTCCGAGCCGCGCCAGCAGCTCGACACGGCGCGGACTGGCAGAGGCCAGAATTACTGCCATTGGACAAAGGCCCCGTGCGGATGCGCCCGCGCCAGCAGGCGCTCGGTGGGCGCGCCGCCCTGCCACAAGGTCAATCGCAGCGTCGGCAATTCGGCCGCCGCTGCATCGTCCATTTCGTAACGCAGCCAGGCTAGCGGTGTGTCGGCGCTGGCTTTCGCGCCAAGCGCTGCCAGGTACGCAGCGATGCGCCTTTGGGTCGCAGTGGGGAAATACTGCCAGGCAATCGAGTGCATCACTACGGCGGTGCTACCCGCCGCGAGCACGACCCTATCCTCCACCCAATCGGCGGCGTCGGCACGATCAATTGGCGGTGGGGACACCTGCGCCAAGGCGATAGCCGCAGCGGCGCGCGAGACACGCTCGTTCTGATCGGGCCAGACATAGGCCATCAACCGTTCGCGTACCGCTGCATCAGACACGTCGAGCGGATTGATATCGACACCGCGCCGCGTCAGCACCTTCACATCGGCCATTGGCGGCGCTGGCCCGGTCCATACCGGTGCCAGTTGCACCGGCGACGCAGAATCACCCGTCACGACCTTGCCGAGACGATAGCCGAAGCGATCGAGGTTGAGATTGAGCCCGGCACTCGTACCCAGTTCGAACAGTCGCAGCGGCAGGTGGGTGGCTTCGGCAATCGTCAAAAGGCCCGCCATCAAGACGCCCGACCGCGCAACTTCATTGGTCTGCGGCGGCCCGGCCAACCAGCCGACAAGTTCGGCATCAAGAGCCGGATCGCGGAGCACGGCGCGCAAGGCCCCGACCATGGCCGAACTATCCGGCAGCGGTGCCGGTGGATAGAGCGCCGCCAACACCGGCGCCGCGCCACTGCGCACCAGCGCATTGCAGCCGCCGGTGAAGCGCATCATCAGAGCGTCGGCAAACGGCACGCCGGGCCAGGCGATGATCGCCCGACCGGTTGCGCTACGGGAATCGAGCGCCAGAACGGCCGCATCGCAAACCAGCGCCGTCAAAGGCGACCCGGCAAATCGGCAGAATTCGGCCTGTTTGGCAAAGGCCGCAGTGATGTGTGGCGGCAATGCTGAAGGGGATAGCTGCGCCGGCAAAAGCGCCATCAATCTTCCGGCGCGATGGTGACCTTCAGGCCATCGAGCGCCGCGGTGAACGGAATCTGGCACGACAGGCGCGAGCCGGCCTGCTTGTGATCGGACGAATCGAGCAGATCATCCTCGTCGGCGCCGGCCTTGCCGGTTGCTGCGGCAAAGGCCGGATCGACATAGACGTGGCAGGTGGCGCAAGAGCAGCAACCGCCGCAGAGCGCCAGCAGTTCATCAACGCCGCCATCGCGGATGATTTCCATGACCGACAGGCCCGGCTTGGCAGCCAGCGTGATGTCCTTGCCGGCGCGGGTGGTAACGATGATTTCGGCCATGGGAAGTCCTCGGGATTGATCTCATCCGTCCTTAGCGGTGCCAGGTGGCAAAGGACAAGATGGCGACATCGCCAATGGCACGATACAACGCCAGCGCAACCAAGGGGGAATCATGCGCGTCGTTCATCAGTTCGCTCCGCCGATGTCGGCAATGATCGCCAGCATCCCCGGCGTTACCAGCGCTTCACATATCCCGTTGGACAAGAAGTGGGACCTGCCGATCGACGCCGATGTGTTGTTCGTCCTCCATGGCGAAGGCGATTCGCGCAGCCACGATGAAGGCCTGCCGCGCCCAGCCGGCTGGCCCGGCAACGTCAAGCTCGTCCAGATCGCCAGTTCCGGGATTGATGACTACCCGCTCTGGCTATTC
>JAAFIT010000217.1 GCA_013298745.1 Sphingomonadales bacterium | reverse complement strand
CGCAACACCTTCCGCTATCTGCTCGGGGCGCTGGATGGCTTCAGCGCCGCCGAAATCGTCGCCCCGGCCGCGATGCCCGAGCTCGAGCGCTGGGTGCTGCACCGGCTGGCGGAGATCGATGCCGAGCTGCGCACCGCGGTCGATGATTTCGATTTCAGCCGCTATGTCACGACGCTGTCGACCTTCATCAACAATGATCTGTCGGCGTTCGTCTTCGATGTCCGCAAGGATTCGCTCTATTGCGACGCCGCCGCCGACCCCAAGCGCCGCGCCTATCGGACGGTGCTCGACACGTTGTTCCACGCGCTGACCCGCTGGTTCGCGCCGGTGCTGGTGTTCACAGCGGAAGAGGTGTGGGGCACGCGGTATCCGGACGGCGGCTCGGTGCACCTGCTCGAATGGCCGGCAATCGATACCGGCTGGCGCGACGAGGCGCTTGGCGAGCGCTGGCACCGTCTGCGGCTGCTGCGCTCGCTGGCAACGCTGGCCATCGAGCCGGCGCGGCGTGACAAGCTGATCGGTTCCAGCCTTGAAGCGCGCCTTGCCATCGCCGCCAACCACGCAGATGCGGCGCTGATCGCCAGCGTCGATTTCGCCGAGCTGGCGATCGTTTCCGGCGTCGAAGTGAGCATCGACGCGAGCCTGGAGACTGGCGCCCGGGTGGTGACGGTGGCGAGCGAGGACCCGCGCTGCGAGCGCTGCTGGCGCCACCTGCCCGACGTGATGGCGGAAACCGGCTTGTGCGGCCGCTGTGACGCGGTGGTGGCGGCGTGAAGCGGCTCGGATTCGGCGTTGCCGCCATCGTCTTCATCCTCGACCAGCTGGTCAAATACTGGATCATGAACGTCGTTCACCTGGCGGAACGCGGCTATATCGAGCTGCTGCCATTCTTCCGGCTGACGTACGTGGGCAATATCGGCGTCTCGATGGGGCTGTTCCGCGCCAATTCGGACCTTGGGCGCTGGGCGCTGGTGGCGGTCACCGGCGCCATTGCCGGCGCCGTGGCGGTGTGGATAGGCCGTGAAAAGGCGCGCATCGACGTGCTGGCGCTCGGCCTCGTGCTCGGCGGCGCGCTCGGCAACATCGTTGATCGGGTGCGCTTCGGCTATGTCGTCGATTTCCTGCACTTCTTCTGGGGCGAACATAGTTTCTGGGTGTTCAACGTCGCGGATGCAGCGATCACCGCAGGTGTGCTATTGCTGTTGTCGCGCGCGCTGTTCGCGAACAAAAACGAGGCGCTGTCGCGCTGAAGGGATGATGTCGATGCGTAACCTTGTTCTGGTCACCACCGCCGCCTTGGCGCTCGCCGCCTGCGGAAAATCGGGCCTTGCCAGCCACAATGCCCCCGATGAACTGGCGATCAGCCGCAATGCCCCGCTGGTGGTGCCGCAGGATTTCGCGCTGACCCCGCCCAAGCCCGGCACCGCGCGCCCCGTCGGCCAGGATTCGCAGAGCGCAGCGATGGAGGCGCTGTTCGGCCCCGGCGCCAAGCCGCCGCCCAAATCCCCCGCCGAACAGCAGCTGCTCGACAAGGCCGGCGCCGGCAACACCGATCCGGCAATCCGCTCCAACGCTGCCGACCCGCGGACCAACACGGTCAACAAGGGCGCGTTCGTGCGCGAATTGCTCGATGCCCCGGCTGGTAACCGCGATACCGCGCGCGCCGAAATCGTCAAGCAAGGCTCCTAGCGCCCCCTAGTCGACGCGGCACAGGCCCGTTACAGCACGGTTATGTTCCTTCTTGACCGCCTTTTCCGCAAGATGATCCGTGATGGCGAGCTGACCGTCATCGATTCCAGCGGCAAAACCCATGTCTATGGCACGCCGAACCCCACCAAACCGGGGGTTACGGTGCGGTTTACCGACGCTTCGGTGGCCAATCGCGTCGCCATCAACCCGGCTTTGGGCGCCGGTGAAGGCTTTATGGACGGCCGAATCGTCATCGAAAAGGGCGATATCCGGCAGCTTGTCGACCTGGTGACGTGGAATTTGCGCTGGCAACGCGACAATCCGGTACGGTTTGCGCTGTGGCGGCAGGCCAGCATCGCCGCGAAAATCGACCAGATCAACTTCGCGCGCCGGTCAAAGCGCAATGTCGCGCACCATTATGACCTCGATGACCGGCTGTATGACCTGTTTCTTGACCCGCATCGCCAGTACAGCTGCGCCTATTTCGACACCCCGGAGATGGGTCTCGACGCCGCGCAAGAGGCAAAACTCGCCCATATCGCTGCAAAACTCGATCTGAAGCCCGGGCAAAAGGTCCTCGATATCGGCTGCGGCTGGGGCGGGATGGCGCGTTTCATCCACAAAGTCTCCGGCGCCGAGGTGCTGGGTGTCACTTTATCCGAAGAACAGCTCAAATATGCCCGCAACAAGGCTGCTGAAATGGGCATTTCGGACAAGGTATCGTTCGAGCTTGTCGATTACCGCGCCCTGCCGGAGCGTTTTGCCGGCAAATTCGATCGGATTGTCTCGGTCGGCATGTTCGAACATGTCGGTTTGCCGCACTTCAACCAGTTCTTCCAGACGGTCGAAGCGCTGTTGAAGACCGATGGCGTGGCGCTGATCCACAGCATTGCCCGCGCCGATGGCCCCGGCGCCACCGATCCGTGGACAGCGAAATACATTTTCCCGGGCGGATATTCGCCGGCGCTGTCGCAAATCGTGCCGGCGATCGAAAAGGCCTGGATGTGGATCACCGATATCGAGGTGCTGCGGCTGCATTATGCCCACACCATCCGCCATTGGTATGACCGCTGCGAAGCCAAAAAGGCCGAGATCGTCGCGCTGTATGACGAGCGTTTCTACCGGATGTGGATGTTCTACCTCGCCGCCGCCATGTCCGCCTTCAACAACGACGGCCATATGAACGTCCAGATCCAGCTGACCAAGCGCCGCGACACGCTGCCGTTGCGCCGCGACTATATCGGCGAGACCGAAAAGCAGCTGCTGGCCCGTGCGCGTCACTGACGCCCAGCTGACCGAACTCCGCGAGGTCGGCTTCACCCGCGTCGAAGGCTTTATTCCCGCTGCCGACCTCGCCGAAGCGCGGGATGCGTTATGGTCGGTGTTCCCCAAACCGGCGGATTATTTCAGCGATCCGGCGGTGCATGCGAAGTTCGCCAAAAGCCAATTCGCCGGCATCCGGCATTTTCCGTTCAATCTGCCGATTTTCGACCGGCTCTGCGTGCTGCCCGACCTTGTCGACGTCGCCGAACGCTTCCTGGGCAGCACAGCAATCGACCTCTACAAGATCGAACTCTGGGCCAAATACGCCGGCGCCGTCGATTATGACCAGCCGCACCACCGCGATTACGGCAACCACACGCTCGTCGTGCCCCACCCCGACCGGCCGCAACTGACGACGATCATGCTGCTGTCCGACGTCACCGAGGTCGATGCGCCCACCTGCGCGGTGCCATTGGCGCACAGCCGCGACATCCCGACGACCCCGATGATCCTCAAACCCGGCGAATTGACCCAGCATGAGGTGGTGCTGACCGGCAGCGCCGGCTCCATCATCCTCTACCAGACCAACGTCTTCCACCGCGGCAGCAACTTCAAACGCCCGGACGCCTCGCGCTTCATCTACATGACCGATTTCAAGCGCCGCGGTGACCCATGGACCGGCAAGCAGGCCTGGCCCGACCATGCCCTGCGCCCCGGCTTTAGTGCCGCCCTGTCGGCAATGAGCGTCCGCCAGCGCGACCTCTTCGGTTTTCCGCCGCCAGGGAGCGATTACTGGACGCCGGAGACACTGGCGGGGGTGGCGGCGCGGTACCCGGACATGGACATCACGCCGTACAGGTAAGGGCCTCCGGCGGCTGGGGCCTTTGGCCCCAGACCCCATCTCATGCATCTTCCTGAATGAGTCGAATTAGGCTCCCGTCGGGATCGATCAGCGCGCCGACCAGCCCGCCCCAATGCTCGCGTTTGGGCCGATGCCCCCGCGGCCAGCCGGTGGTGGTTTCCGGGATGCCGGCGGCAAGGACGACTTCGAAGAAGCCGTTGATGTCATCCATGCGGAAACAGCAGCCGAACGAGCCGCTGGCCGGATCAAGATCGGGATAGGGGAAGAACTCGATCGTCAAGCCGCCGCGCTCGAGGATCATCCAACCGGTATCGCGCCAGCTTTCGGCAAAGCCCAGCGCGGCATAAAAGCCTGCCGTCGCAGTGAAATCACGTGATGGCAGATTGGGCGTGGCATGATCGGCCATGATGCGGAACCTTCGGATCGCGGGACGGCGATTTGAACCGCCATTCAAGACGCCGGTCAACCGAAGGCCCCTTGCTCCCACACCATCGCCCGCTAATGTCCGGCGCCATGAACCTCCGCCTCACGCTCGCCGCCCTGCTGCTGCTCGGCACCGCTCCCGCCTTCGCGCAGGAGGCTGAAAAGCCGCCAGCCAAGGCGGAAAAGACCGATGAGGCGATCCCGGCGCCCAACCGGTCGGTGACCAAGCACAAGGGTACTTTTGGTGGCAAGGCGATCAGCTATACCGCCACCGCCGGTGAGACCTATTTGAAGGACAAGGACGGCAAGCCTGCCGCGGCGATCTTTTCAACGAGCTACATCAAGGACGGTCCGAAGGACCCCAACCGGCCCATCACCTTCCTGTATAACGGCGGTCCCGGCTCCGGATCGGTGTGGCTGCACATGGGCGCCTTCGGCCCCAAACGGGTGAAGATCCCCGATGCCAAGGACGATGGCGCGCCGCCCTATCCGATCATCGACAACCCTGACAGCCTTCTCGACGTGACCGATCTGGTGTTCATCGATCCTGTCGGCACCGGCTTTTCGCACGCGCTCGGCAAGACCGATGCCAAGAGTTTCTATGGCGTTACGCAGGACGCCAAGTCGATCAGCGAGTTCATCCGGTTGTGGCTCAACGAGAATGGCCGTTGGAATTCGCCCAAGTTCATCGGCGGCGAAAGCTATGGCACCACCCG
>JAAFIT010000216.1 GCA_013298745.1 Sphingomonadales bacterium | reverse complement strand
ATTGCCTTGCGGATCCGCATCGATCACCAGCACGGAGAGACCCGATGCGGCAAGCGCCGTTGCGAGGTTGACGGTGGTGGTTGTCTTCCCCACGCCACCCTTTTGATTGGCGACGGCAATGATCATCGGCGCTTCACTCCACTGGCGACGACGATGCGGGCGGCGGCGTCGGTCCGACTCGGCACAAGACTATAGTCGAACGCGAATCGCTTGCTGGCAATGGACAATTCATCGTCGACACGCGCGCCCTTGGGCAAAACCCATCGTGTGCCAGAGCCGGCATAAGGCAGGCCCCACTCGAACAGCTGATCGAGTGCCGCCAGTGCACGTGCCGTGATGATATCGAACTTGGCGCGTGGTAGCGTTTCGACGCGACGATTCTCGATGGTGACGCGCGAGTCGAGATCGAGCTCCCCAACGACAGCCTCGAGAAAGCGGCACTTCTTGGCAATCGATTCAACGAGTACCAGAGTGGCATCCGAATCGAGCAAAGCGATAACCAGGCCCGGAAAACCTGCGCCAGCGCCCATGTCGAGCCAGGACTTCCCGTTGCCGGCTAGCGCCAGGACTTGCGCTGAATCCGTAAAGTGGCGCTCCCAGATCGTTGGCAGGGTGCTCGGCCCGACTAGATTCATCCGCGTCTGCCAGCCTGTCAGTAGCGCAGCATAGGCGTCAAACCGCTCCAATGTTTCACGTGAAACATCGAAGTTGGCGGCAAAAGTTGCCCGATCGGTCATGCTGCGCGGCGTGTGTACGGCAATAGGGCGATCAGAGCAGCCGGCGTAATCCCGGGAATGCGGCCAGCGGCGCCAAGCGTGAGCGGTTTGGCGGCTGCAAGCCGATCGGCCATCTCGTGGCTGAGTCCTGGCACCTTGCGATAGTCAAGATCTTGAACAAGTTGGACATTTTCATCACGCCGGAAGCTGGCAATGTCGACGTCCTGTCGCTCAAGATAGGATTGATAGGCGGAGTCGACGCGCAGAGATTCAAGCAGCGGTGCGGGCATGGTAGCCAACTCCGGCCATATGGTCACGACGACCTCTGCGGTCATCATAGGAAAGCGCAGCCAATCAAAAGCCGAGCGCACCACGCCATCCTGTCGAGTTTCGATGCCGAGGCTCTTCAATCGACTGGGCGAGGCCGAAAGCGAATCGAGTTGGTGGCGGGCTTCGGCGCGTGTCTTGGCTTCTGCGATAAACTGCTCCTGCTGTGCCTGTGTGAGCAGCTTGGCGGAGATCGCGGCGGGACTGAGTCGTGCCGTAGCATTGTCGGTGCGCAACCGCAGACGATATTCAGCGCGTGACGTGAACATGCGATAGGGTTCGGTCACGCCATGGGTAGTCAGATCGTCGATCATGACGCCGATATAGCTGTTGGTGCGGTCGAGCGTTAACGGCGCCGTCCCAAGCGCCATAGCAGCGGCATTGGCACCAGCGACCAGGCCTTGGGCGGCGGCCTCCTCATAGCCTGTGGTACCGTTGATCTGTCCGGCCAGATAGAGTCCCGGTAACGACTTGACCAAGAGCGTCGGCGCCAGAGCGCGCGGATCAACATGATCATATTCGATTGCATAGCCGGGGCGCAGAATTGTCGCGCGTTCCAGACCTTCGATCGTCGCGTACATCCTCTCTTGGACGTCCAACGGCAGTGACGTCGACAAGCCATTGGGATATATGGTGAAATCGTCATATCCCTCTGGCTCGAGAAAGATCTGGTGACCATCGCGGTCGCCAAAGCGCACAACCTTGTCTTCGATCGACGGGCAATAACGCGGGCCGACAGAATCAATATGCCCGCCGTAAAGTGCCGAACGCTGCAGATTGTCACGAATGATGGCATGGGTGCGGGCGTTTGTCCGCGTGACGCCGCACGGCAGTTGCGGATCGCCCTGCAGGCGGCCGTTGAAGCCCGGCGCGCCATCGTCACCATATTGCAGCGCGACCCGTCCCCAATCGATCGTTCGGGCGTCCAGACGCGCCGGCGTGCCGGTTTTCAGCCGGGCGACGGGAAGGCCGGAATCGCGCAGGGCTTGGCCAAGCGACGACGCGGCGGCTCCGATTCGGCCACCCGATTGCCGCTGGTCGCCCATATGGATGACACCGCCAAGGAAGGTGCCCGTCGTAAGAACCACGGCTGCAGCAGCAATGTCACCGCCAGTGGTGGTCAGTCCGACGATCGTGTTTCCCTTACAGCGCAGACCTGTCACCTGTGTGACGATAACATCGAGCCCGGATTGCGAGGCCAGTGTCCGCGCCATGGCGGCCCGATAGCGACGCCGATCGACCTGCGCACGCGGACCATGCACTGCCGGCCCCTTGGAGCGATTGAGGATCCGCATCTGTAGCGTAGCGGCGTCGGTGACATGACCCATGATCCCGCCGAGCGCTGCAATTTCGCAGACCAGATGGCCCTTGCCGATGCCACCGACGGCTGGATTGCACGACAAGGTGCCCGGGTCATTTGCATCCATCGTCACCAGGGCGACACGCGCGCCGACACGTGCGGCTGCCGCAGCAGCCTCACAACCGGCGTGTCCAGCGCCGACAACAACAACGTCAAATTCGAGCATGGACAGTCTCTAGCCTGAATCGCGGCGATGTTCCACGTGGAACATTGTTCGACTATTTCCCGATGCAGAACTGCGAAAAAATGCGGTCGAGCACATCGTCGACGTCGACGCGGCCGGCAATACGCCCTAGCGCATGCGCTGCGCGGCGTAGCTCCTCGGTGCGCAATACGAGGTCGTCGATGGCTGCGGCGTTGCGCAAAGCATCAGCAGCGTCCGTGAAGGCTGCGCGATGACGGGCGTGCGACAGCAGTGCGGGTTCTCCCGGACGCGCCACGACGGCGGCCCATTCGACCAACGCAGCCCGCAGCTCGCTGATGCCAGCTCCAGTCAGCGCGGATAGTTGAAAGCGCGCGGTGGGATGAGGTGCGGTGCGGATGTCGGACTTATTGGCGACGGTCCAACCCGTTGACGGCGCTTCGTCGCCCTCCCCGACCAGCGTCAGGACCAGGTCGGCCGATGCTGCACGGGCGCGCGCGCGTTTTATGCCCTCCTGTTCGACCGGATCGTCAGAGTCACGAATGCCGGCGGTATCGATGAGTGTTGCCGCCACGCCGCCCAGATTGATCGGCACTTCGATCGGATCGCGCGTGGTGCCGGCGATCGGTGTCACGATCGCGGCATCTCGCATCGCCAAGGCATTGACCAGGCTTGATTTTCCAACATTCGGCGGCCCGGTAACAACAATGGCCAACCCGTCACGGATACGGGCGGCCCTGCCTGAATCGGCCACCAGCCCGTCGATTTCCATGACTAGCGCGGAAAGAGCCTTGCTGCTCGACACAGACAGGCGCGCGGCGACATCGGCTTCATCTTCGGCGAAATCGAGCGCCGCCTCAGCTTCGGCCAGCACCGCAATGATGCGGCTTCGCCACGCATCGGCGAGGTGGCTCAGACTGCCGCCGGCCAGCGCCAGCGCCTGCTGGCGCTGGCTCGATGTCTCGGCCGCCACCAGATCGGCCAGCCCTTCGACTTGCGCCAGATCGAGCCGGTTGTTGGCGAAGGCCCGGCGGGTGAACTCCCCTGCTTCCGCCAGTCGCACGCCGGGCTGTCGTGTCAACGCATCAAGGACGTCGCTGACGACAGCAGGCCCGCCATGCAGATGCAGTTCGACCAGATCCTCACCCGTAGCCGTGTCGGGCGCCGGGAACTGCACGACCAATGCATTGTCGAGCAAGCTGCCGCTCTGCGGGTCTTGCAGGCGCCGCAACGACATCCGGCGTGGCGGTGGCAACGCGCCGTTTAGCAGGCGCGCCAATGTTGGAGTTGCCGCCGGCCCCGAAACGCGAATCACGGCCACTGCGCTGGGTGGCCGCCCCGAGGCCAGGGCGGCAATGGTTGCTGCGGTCATCCGGTGGAACAGGTCAGAGCGGCGGCTTGGGCACCGCGGCGGTGAACATCTTCTGCCATTGTTCGAAACCGTCAACGATGCCCGGCATCCAGGCGCGGGTGATTTTTTCAAAGTCAGCAGGGCTGACCCCTTCGGTCATCGTCGTCTTCAGGCGATCAAGATACAGATCGTGTATCGGAGTCAGATCCGGAAGCCCGAAGAACGCCCGCGCTTCCGCCGGTGTGCACTCGATATCGAAGGTCACCTTCATCGCCTTGATCCTCCGTTGGGGTCATCGTCAGTGGCTTGGCTTGCGCGCGACGGCAGTCTAGCCTTGCTAGGGTGCGCGCTGCAAGCAAGGTGGCAGAGGCCGGCTTGCAATTGCCGCAGCGTCAGACGAAGGCGGTATCGGGTGTTCGGTTTCAATTTTGAATAAAATCCCATTTAATTAGCAACTTACCGCGCAACATAAGACTGCTTCCAGATTGGAGAGACGATGATTACACAAGTCCGCATTGCCGCAACAGGTGGTCCCGAAGTGATGGCGCTTGAAAGCGCCGCGATGCCCACACCGGGCTCGGGCGAGCTGTTGCTGCGGCAGACAGCGATCGGTCTCAACTTCATCGATACCTATCACCGCACCGGACTTTATCCGATCGCGCTGCCGTCCGGCCTTGGTCTTGAAGCGGCAGGCGTTGTCGAGGCCGTCGGCGCCGGCGTCTCAATCGCGCCCGGCACACGGGTCGGCTACTGCTGGGGGCCGATCGGCGCCTATGCCAGTCATCGCGTGATCGCGGCTGATCGCGTCGTGGTGTTGCCTGATGGCGTCAGCGACGAGGTGGCGGCGGCTGTGTTGCTCAAGGGCTGCACGACCGAGTTTCTCGTGGAACGCTGCGGGCGGGTGCAGCCGGGGCAATGGGCGCTGGTCCAGGCGGCAGCGGGCGGTGTTGGGCTGCTGCTGGTGCAATGGCTCAAGCATATTGGCGCGACCGTCATTGCGGTTGCCGGTTCAGCCGAAAAGGTGGGAATCGCGATGGCGCATGGCGCCGATCACGGGCTCGTTCAGGATGCGAC
>JAAFIT010000215.1 GCA_013298745.1 Sphingomonadales bacterium | reverse complement strand
GGCATCGGTGGCGAATGGTGGCCGGCAGACCTGCATATCATCGGTAAGGATGTCGTGCGCTTCCACGCCATTTATTGGCCGGCGTTCCTGATGTCGGCGGGGCTGCCGCTGCCGAAAACCGTCTTCGGCCATGGCTTTGTGCTCAATCGCGGCGTCAAAATGTCGAAATCCGATGGCAATGTGGTCGATCCGGCGGCGATGGCGGAGCGTTTCGGCGTCGATCGGCTTCGCTGGTTCCTGCTCCGCGACGTCGCCTTTGGCGAAGACGGCAGCTATAGCGATGAAGCGATCATCGAGCGCACCAACGCCGATCTGGCAAATGGCATCGGCAATCTGGCGCAGCGAGCACTATCGATGGTGGCAAAGAACCTTGGTGGCGTGATGCCTGCACCAACCGCGCACGAGGGCGTCGAGGCGCTGACCGACAGCATCAAGGCGCTTACCGAGGCCTATTTTGCCGCGATGAACGGCCTGCAACTGCACCGCGCGCTGGAGGCTGTGATGGGCATGGTTTCGGCCGCCAACGGCTTTTTCGCCGAAGCCGCGCCGTGGAAGCTCGCCAAGACCGACGAAGCCGCCATGGCCGGTGTGCTCGCGGTGACGCTCGATGCGACGCGACGGATCGTGCTGCTGGTGCAACCGTTCATGCCGGACTCAAGCGGGGCATTGCTCGACCAGCTTGGAGTTGCCACTGATGCGCGCGATTTCAAGGCTTTCAGCACAGTTGTTCCCGCCGGAACTCCACTACCGGCGCCACAGGGCGTCTTCCCGCGCTGGGCAGAGCCGGCATGACTGCGCCGATGATCAGGCTTGCGAGCGAGGCCGATCTGCCGTCGCTTCGGGCGATGATGGCGCGCGCCATTGCCGAGTTGCAGAGCGATTTCCTGTCACCCGCCGAAGTCGAAGCAAGCAAGGCGGTGATGGGGCTCGACACGCAGCTGATCGCCGATGGCTGCTATTTCATCGCCGAGATCGACGGGCAGCTGGCAGGCAGCGGCGGCTGGAGCCGGCGCGCGACGCTTTATGGCGGCGATCACAGCGCCGGTCGTGATGCGCGCCTGCTCGACCCCGCCACCGAGGCCGCGCGGGTGCGGGCGATGTACACACATCCGGACTTCACCCGGCGCGGTGTTGGCCGTGCGGTACTGACCGCCTGTCAGGATGCCGCGCGAGCCGCCGGCTTTTCTCGGGTGGAACTGATGGCAACGCTTGCCGGCGTGCCGCTTTACACTGTCGCAGGCTTTGAACCGATCGAGCGGATCCTCGATACCAACGCGCCTGTTCCGGTGCCGCTGGTGCGCATGGGCAAGGCGCTGTAGGGCAGGGCGATGCTCATCGACAGCCATTGCCACCTCAACTACCCCGGCCTTGCCGAAGACGTCCCCGGTGTTCTGGCACGAGCCCGCGAAGCCGGAATTGGCGGATTCCTTGGCATTTCGACCCGACGCAACGAATGGGAAGCGGTGATCGCCCAGGCCGATGCCGAGCCCGACATTTGGGCGACCGTTGGCATCCATCCGCACGAGGCCGATCTGCATCCGGATACCGATACCGCAACGCTGATCGACGCAACGACGCACGCACGCGTCATCGGCATCGGTGAAACCGGTCTCGACTATTTTTACGACAAGAGCGACCGCGATCGGCAGAAGGCGAGTTTCGCCGCGCATATCGCTGCGGCGCGAGCCACCGGTCTGCCGCTGATCGTCCATACCCGCGATGCCGAAGCCGACACGCTAGCGCTGCTGCAGGCGCCGGGGGAAGGGGTGTTGCGCGGGGTCATTCACTGCTTCACCGCCAGCCAGGCCTTTGCCGTGGAAGCGCTGGCGTTGGGGTTCTACATCTCGATTTCGGGCATCGTCACCTTCAAGAACGCGCGTGACCTGCAGGCAACCGCGGCGATACTGCCGGCCGATCGCTTGCTGGTCGAAACCGACGCGCCGTTCCTCAGCCCGGTACCGATGCGCGGCAAGCCATGTGAGCCGGCGTTTGTCGCCCACACCGCGCGGTTTCTCGCCGGCATTCGCGGCGAAAATTTCGACGATCTCGCATCAACAACGACGCGCAACTTTTTTGATTTGTTTGGAAAAGCCCACAATCCATGCGGATGACGATGCTGGGTTCCGGCACGTCGAGCGGCGTGCCGCGCATCGGCGGCATCGATGGCGCTGGCGATTGGGGCGATTGCGACCCCGCCGATCCGCGCAATCGCCGCGGTCGTGCCTCAATCCTTGTCGAACATCAGGATACGGTCATCCTGGTTGATACCGGGCCGGATCTTCGCGAACAGCTTTTGTCTGCCAAGGTCCGCTATCTCGATGCAGTGTTTCTGACCCATGACCATGCCGATCATTCGCATGGCATCGATGATCTGCGGCAGGTGTTTCACGCCATGGGTGAGCCGGTCGCCTGCTACGCCAGCGACGAAACCTGGTCAGTGCTTCGCAAGCGCTTCGATTATGTCTTTGAAGGGACGCGCTATTACCCGCCGACCTGTACGGCTACTGTGCTGGAGGGGGCGGTGAACATCGGGGATGTCCGGGTAACGCCCTTTGTCCAGAATCACGGCAATATCGATTCCACCGGCTATCGCTTCGACGCGGCGGGCAGGGCGCTGGCCTATTCAACCGATGTGAAGCGGTTCGATCCGGAAGTGACGCCAGCGCTGAGCGGGCTCGATCTTTGGGTTGTCGATGCATTGCGTCGGCATCCGCACCCAACCCATAGCCATTTGAGCCAAACGCTGGAATGGATTGAAAAATATCAACCGAAACAAGCGGTTCTAACGCACATGGACCAATCGATGGACTATGCGCGCCTGATGGCGGAACTGCCGGCGGGCGTTGTCGCCGGCCATGACGGCCTGGTGATCGACCTCAGCTAATCCGAAGCCACGCATAGCCCAACGCCAGAGCAAAGGCCGTGAGCGTTGAAACGGCGATGACGATCAAAGGCTTGGGTCCGGTCTTGAGAATCTCGGCCAGCGGTGAACGAATGGCAGTGGCGGCAACGGAAATCGCCAGCATCCAGGCTGCTGATTCCGCGGCAAATTGTGAAACTGCGACGGGAATAATCCCGGTCGAATTGACACCGGCGACAGCGAAAAAGCCGAGGACGAACCACGGCACCATCGGCACCTTGGCCTTGGCGCCAGTGATCTCCAGCTGCGCCGGGAACAACAGCGCGATGACGCCGAGGACCGGCGCCAGCAGCGCAACGCGCGCTAGCTTGACGATCGTCGCGGTCTCGCCGGCGGCAGGCGAAAACGCATAACCGGCACCGAGCGCCTGGGCGACATCGTGCACCGATCCACCGAGCAGAAACCCAGCTTGGGCATCACTGAAGCCGAGCGAATGCGCGATTCCGGGATAGACCATCATCGCCAGCGCGCTCATCGACGAGATGCCGACCAGCACCAGCGTCAGTTCGGACTGTCGCACCCGGCGTTCGCCCAGCGTAGCCGACAAGGCCATGGCAGCCGAACCGCCGCAGATTGCCACCGAGCCACCAGCAAGGATGCCAAACGGGACCGAAAAGCCGAGCGCGCGGGCGGCCACGATGCCGGCGCCAATAGTGGCGGCCACGGTCAAAACCACCATCAACAGCGCCTCAGGACCCAGCGCTACAATCTGCGCCAGTGTGATACGCGCACCGACCAGAACAATCGCCCAACGCAGCAGTTCGCGCGACGCCAGGGTCAATCCAGGCGTCAATCGGCGGTCGGCTGACAGGAAGTTGAGTGCGAGGCCAATCAAGAGCGCCATCAACGTCAACGGCGCGCCATAACGTTGTGTCAGGCTGGCAGCGGCCATCGTCGCCAACACCGCAACGACAAGACCTGGCAGATAATCGCGAAAGCCAGCCTTTGGTGTGGCTTCAATGTCGCCGAACAGATCGGCGGCCTGGGGTGTCTGCGGAAGAGCCATGGTAACACCGATACGCAGCGGCCATCACAACGCCAAGCCGAATATTATTTAACATAATATATATTATCAAGATAATTGGCTATGATTGATTCAAAGCTCAAAGGATGACTTGGCCACTGCCTTCCGGCACAATCGTAGCATGACCTCTCCCGCTTCGCTCGACCATCTCGCTGCTATCATGGCGCGGCTTCGCGACCCTGTCGGCGGCTGCCCGTGGGACCTCGCGCAAAACTTCGCGACAATCGCTCCTTACACGATCGAGGAAGCCTATGAGGTGGCCGAGTCTATCGCCGTCGACGACATGGCGGAGTTGCGCAATGAACTCGGCGACCTGCTGTTCCAGGTGGTGTTCCATTCGCGCATGGCCGAGGAAGCCGGCCATTTCAACCTCGCGGACGTCGTGGCGGGCGTGTGTGACAAGATGGAGCGGCGTCATCCCCATATCTTCGGCAGCGGCACTGCTGCGGCCAATGCCAACGCTCAGAAACTGGAATGGGAGGCGATCAAGGCCGCCGAGCGCGCGGCGTCGGGAAAAGGAGTCAAGTCGACGTCGGCGCTTGATGGTGTTGCCCACGCCCTGCCCGCCCTGATGCGCGCCGAAAAACTGCAGGCCCGCGCTGCGCGTGTCGGCTTCGATTGGCCCGATATCGCGCCAGTTCGCGCCAAGATCGAAGAAGAATTGGCGGAGTTCGATTCCGCGACCGACGATGCACACCGACTGGAAGAAGCTGGCGACCTGTTGTTTGTTGTCGTCAACCTGCTGCGCCACCACAATATCGATGCCGAAGCGGCCTTGCGCGCCGGCAATGCCAAGTTCGAGCGGCGTTTCCGAGCCATGGAGGCACTGGCCGGCGGCGACTTCCCTGCCCTGTCGCTCGAAGCGCAGGACGCGCTTTGGAACCAGGTCAAGACCTCCGAAAAGCGCTGAACGGAAAAGGGGCCGCAGCTTGCGCTGCGACCCCTGATTTCCTTTGGATTGGAAGGACTTAGAAGTCCATCCCGCCCATGCCGCCCATGCCGCCACCGGGCATGCCACCGGCACCGCCCTTGTCGTCGGC
>JAAFIT010000214.1 GCA_013298745.1 Sphingomonadales bacterium | reverse complement strand
CGCGCACCGCGGTCGACAGCTTTGCGACACTGTTCCGCAAGCCCATCGGCGAAAGCGATTACGGCATCGCCACCGGCGAAGCGGTGGCGCACCTGCATTGGCTGGAGGAGCGCGGCAAGCTGCAACGCACCACCGATGCCAATGGCGTCGATCGCTTCGTCGCCGTCTAGACCAGCGACCCCAGCGCGCCTTCGTGCGCCAACAGCCAGCGCTTGCGCTCGACACCCCCGGCATAGCCCGTGAGCGCGCCCGAGGCGCCAATGACGCGGTGGCATGGCACGACGATGCCGATGGGGTTGAGGCCGTTCGCCAAGCCTACCGCGCGCGCCGCACCGGGCTTGCCGATCCGCGCGGCGAGCGCGCCATAACCGCTGGTGGTGCCCGCCGGGATCGCCCGCAGCGCCGCCCAGACGACTTTCTGGAAATCACTGCCGCCGGTGGCGACCGGCAAGGCATCGAGTGCCGTCAGGTCACCAGCGAAATAGCGGTCGAGTGTCGCCGTGATCGTAGCGGGTGCCGAACCTTCGACAAGCGAAAACACCCCGTAATGGCGGGCCAGCAGCCGCTGCATCCGTTCCGCATAATCGCTGAAATCAAGCGCGCGCAGCACGCCTTCGGCATCACTGACGATCAGCAGTTCGGCGAACGGCGCAACGTAACGCGACAGTGTCAATTGCATCATCGGGGTTCCTTGTCTGCGTTTGCGGCGTGCCGCCGGGGTTTCGCCATGCACGGCGGCAAAGACTTCGTTGAAGCGGCGAACACTGCCGAAGCCTGCGGCCAGCGCCACTTCGGCCATCGGCAGATGCCCCTCGTCGATCATCACCACCGCGGCCGCCAGCCGCTTGGCTTGCGCCACCGCCACCGGCGAGACACCGAGATGCCGCGCGAACAGCCGCCGTACCTGTCGCGCGCCGACACCCAATTTGTCACCGAGCGCTTCGACCGGTACCGCCTCATCCAGTCCGCCCGCATCGATCAGCGTCAGGGCCCGCGTCACGCTGGCAGCGCTGCCCGCCCAGGCCGGTGACCCTGGCGCGCTTTCCGGGCGACAGCGCTTGCAGGCGCGAAACCCCGCCGCCTGTGCGGCGGCGGCGTCGGGATGAAAGGTGCAATTGCGCTGCAGCGGCGTCCGCGCCGGGCACACCGGCCGGCAGAAAATGCCAGTCGAGGTGACGCCAACGAAGAACACGCCATCAAAGGCGCGATCGCGCCGCAGCATTGCGGCATAGCAGGTGTCGGGATCGGGCAGCGTCATACCGCCCTTCTAGCGCCAGTGCCGGCACAAGTCTGGCGGTTTTCGGACGTGGTTGACGCCGCGACGACGCCCGCCGTCAGCCGATCAAACCCAACATCTCAGTCACGCTGACGATCTTCTCGCGCGGTGCGCCGGGGCGGGCACGGGCGATTTCAGCGGCATCAAGGCCCTGCCAATCGGCAAAGCTGGTGCTGCGTACACCGCGACCGGCGAGCAAGCCATCGAGCGCGGCAGGGGCATCGCCGCCCTTGGCCGCAAGGCCATCGGCGACCATCGCTTCAACCACCGAAAAGCCGTCAGGCCGGTTGGTGCCGATGGTGCCCGAAGGCCCGCGCCGCGCCCAGCCGCTGGCATAAAGCCCCCGGAAAATGCGCCCGGCGTCGTCACCGGGGAAGCGACCCTTGGCCGTGTCATAGGGCACGCCATCGATGCTGGCGGTGCGATAGCCGATGCAGGCGATGACGAGCCCGCAGGGAATGGCGTGGAGTTCGCCGGTGCCGACCGCCTGACCGTTTTCAAGACGCGTCGTCTCGACGATCAGCCGCTCGGCCTTGCCATTGCCTTCGACGGCAACCGGGCGGCGGAAAAATTCGAAATTGATCGTCACCGGCTTTTCGCCGCGTGGCAGGTCAGCAAAGCTGCGCAGATGCGTGACCATCTTGCGGTGGCCGGGCTCCAGCGCCGCATCCTCCTCGATAGGTGGCAGATCGCCGGGGCGCACCACAGGATGCGCGCGTTCGAGATGCCCGAGCTCGCCGGCTTCCTTGGTGGTGAAGCTCGCCTGATGGGGACCACGACGGCCGACAATGTGGATATCGCGTATGGCCGAGCCGCGCAGCGCATCGACGGCGTGCTGGGCAATATCGGAAACTTCGAGTTCGGCCACGGTCTTGGCGAGGATGCGCGCACAATCGATCGCGACATTGCCATTGCCGATGATCGCGGCGCCATGGTGCGACAGCGGCACCTGCAATCCGGCGAAATCGGGATGGCCATTGTACCAGCCGACGAACGCCGCGCTGCCGATCACGCCGGGCAGATCGTCGCCGGGAATGCCGATGGGCTTGTCGTGGGGTGCGCCGACCGACAGCACGACGGCGTCGTAGATGTCGAGCAGCTCGGCAACCGACACGTCACGGCCGACCATGACATTGCCGACAAAGCGCGTGCCGGCGCCCAGGTTGGTCGCTTCATAGCGCTTGGTCACCGCCTTGATCGACTGGTGATCGGGCGCCACGCCGGCACGGATCAGGCCATAAGGTGTCGGCAGCCGGTCGATGATATCGATGCGGACATCGGCGCCCCATTGTTTCTGGGCCGCTTCGGCGGTGTAGTAACCGGCCGGGCCGGCGCCGATGATGGCAATATTGAGCGACACTTGAGCCTCCTGAGGGAACCACCGCCGCGATAGGGGCGGCGACGCCTGCCGGTCAAGCAAGCTGGCCTTTCAGGCATCAAAGCGGCGCGGGCAGTGTCGCGCCACCGCAACCGCCGGCATAAGGCCCTGCCTAATCGCCTTCACCGAATAACGCGTGACAAATTTCGCCAAATGGGTTATATATTCGGTCTTGTCGTCGATAGTGAGAGTGAAGCCATGCGCGGCCGGACGTGGAAAGGCAGTTACCGCCCGCTCGCCGCGCCTGCGGACGCGAAAGGCCAGAGAATCATTGCCAGCGACTGGCTTTTGTCACTTTCCGCGCCGCCCATCACGGCGCCCACCACGCCGCATTGCGCCTGCCGCCGCCTCTGCTACAGGGACGCACAATGACCGCAGACCTTTCCCTCATCCGCAACTTCTCGATCATCGCGCACATCGATCACGGGAAATCGACCCTCGCCGACCGGCTGATCCAGACCACCGGCGGGCTGACGGCGCGCGAAATGTCCGAGCAGGTGCTCGACAATATGGACATCGAGAAGGAACGCGGCATCACCATCAAGGCGCAGACGGTGCGCCTCGATTATCCGGCCAAGGACGGCAAGACCTATATCCTCAATCTGATGGACACGCCGGGGCACGTCGATTTCGCCTATGAAGTGTCGCGCTCGCTTGCTGCCTGCGAAGGTGCGCTGCTCGTTGTCGATGCCGCGCAAGGCGTCGAGGCGCAGACGCTCGCCAACGTCTATCAGTCGATCGAGCATGACCATGTCATCGTGCCAGTCATCAACAAGGTCGATCTGCCGGCCGCCGAGCCGGAACGGGTGAAAAAGCAGATCGAGGATGTCATCGGGCTGTCGACCGACAATGCCGTCCTCACCAGCGCCAAATCCGGCCTGGGCATCGGCGATGTGCTCGAAGCCATCGTCAACGAGATTCCGCCGCCCAAGGGCGATCCGAACGCGCCGTTGAAGGTGATGCTCGTTGATAGCTGGTACGACCCCTATCTCGGCGTCGTCATTCTCGTTCGCGTCATTGATGGCGTGCTGAAGAAGGGCCAGCAGATCACCATGATGGCGGCCGGCACGACGCACCTCATCGATCGCGTCGGCTGCTTTCGTCCCAAGATCGAAACGCTCGATGCGCTTGGCCCCGGCGAAATCGGCTTCATCACCGCACAGATCAAGGAAGTCGCCCAGACCAATGTCGGTGACACCATCACCGACGCCAAGCGCCCGACCGCCGAAGCGCTGCCCGGCTTCAAGACCGTCCAGCCGGTGGTGTTCTGCGGGCTGTTCCCCATCGATGCGGCTGACTTTGAAAAGCTGCGCGATTCGCTCGGCAAGCTGCGCCTCAACGATGCCAGCTTCTCGTTCGAGACCGAAAGCAGCGCGGCGCTGGGCTTCGGCTTCCGCTGCGGGTTCCTCGGGTTGCTTCACCTCGAGATTATTCAGGAGCGGCTGACTCGTGAATATGACCTTGATCTGATCACCACGGCGCCTTCGGTGGTCTATGAAGTCCATATGCGCGACGGCACGGTGAAGGAGTTGCACAACCCCGCCGACATGCCCGATCCGTCGTCGATCGAGTTCATGGAAGAGCCGTGGATCGAAGCGACGATCTTCGTTCCCGACGAATATTTGGGCAGCCTGTTGAAGCTGTGCCAGGACCGGCGCGGCATCCAGAAGAACCTGACGTACGTGGGCGGCCGGGCGCAGATCACCTATGAGCTGCCGCTCAACGAGGTGGTGTTCGATTTCTATGATCGGCTGAAATCGATAAGCCGCGGCTATGCCTCGTTCGATTATCACCAGATCGGCCACCGCGAGGGCGACCTTGTGAAAATGACCATCATGGTCAATGCCGAGCCGGTCGATGCGCTGAGCATGATCGTTCACCGCGGCGCCGCCGAGGCGCGCGGCCGGCACATGTGTGAGCGGATGAAGGACCTGATCCCGCGCCACCTGTTCAAGATCCCGATCCAGGCGGCGATCGGCGGCAAGGTCATCGCCCGCGAAACCATCGCGGCGATGCGCAAGGACGTGACGGCGAAATGCTATGGCGGCGACGCAAGCCGCAAAAGGAAGCTGCTCGACAAGCAGAAGGAAGGCAAGAAGCGCATGCGGCAGTACGGTAATGTCGACATTCCGCAGGAAGCCTTCATCGCCGCATTGCGCATGGGCGACGAAAAATAGCCGCAAAGGCCCTAAAATTGACAGGGATCAATATGGGCATGACAAAAGCATTACACGTTACGCAAAAAAGCGCTTAAACTTTGCGCATGACTAGGATCCTCTGCGTCGAAGACGACCCCATGACGGCCGATTATATCGCCAAGGGCCTTGGCG
>JAAFIT010000213.1 GCA_013298745.1 Sphingomonadales bacterium | reverse complement strand
CATGGCGTCAATATGGGGGATGTTTGCGATTTGTTCCAGTGCACCGTGATTACCGCGCCATGCGCCGCATGGCCTTCACGGCGCCGGCAAGATGCAGTGCAAAAAACACCAGGAACAACAGCGGCAACACGATGTGGTGCAGCGGCGCGGCGATCGGTTCCGGCGGCAGATTGGGAAGCGACAGGCCGAGGAGCTTGATCGGCGCGGTGGCGAGCGCGAGGCCGGTCACCGAAGTCGCCACGAGCAGCGCATAGAGCAGAAAGTGGGCACCGTGCACCGGGCCGGGATTGGGCGGCGATTTGCGCACCAGCCGCTCGAACATCCGCGCAAAGGTGAGCAGGAACACCGCGCCGCCGATGGCCATGTGAGCGGTGAGAAACTCGGCGCGCTCGGGACGCGCTTCGGGCAGGATGGCGACGAACAGCCCCATGGTGAAGGCGGCAATGATCAGCGTCGCGCTGGCCCAGTGCAGCGCGCGGGTGAGGTGGCCATAGGCAAAGGGCGTGCTGCGCGGCGGCACCTTGCCGCCATCACGGCGGAACTGGCGCGGGATGCCGATCAGTAGCAGCAACACGCCGACGCCGAGCACCACCGCAATACCGTTGAGGATGGCCGGCGTGCTGTTGCCCGGCGTCACAGCGGCGAAGGTTCCGTCGCGATTGGCGAGGACGATCGACCACGCCATCATCGCCATGGCGCCCGCCGCAATCAGATTGCCGAGCGCGCGCAGCCAGGCCAAGGGCGCGTTGACGGTGGCGGCAATGGCGAGAGCGAGGCCGAGATAAAGACTTGTCATACTGCCACTAGCAGCCGACAGCGGAGCCGTTGGCAAGAGGGTGAAGGCGCATGGCCGAGAAATTCGAACGCCACAAACAGGCGTGGACGACCGACGAAGTGCAGAAGCTGCACACGCTGGCCAAAAAGGGCATGCCGCTGCGCGCGATTGCCAAGGCGCTGACGCGCAGCGAGGAATCGGTGAAGGCGCGGGCGAAGGCGGACAAGTTGGGGATTGCGGCGCTGCGGTAGAGCGCGCGCGGCCGCGGCGGTTGCTGAAAGTGACGGATTCGTCAAAAGCTCATCCGAGACTGAGTCTTTATTTTTCAGCGGGATATCGTCGATAAGGTATCAACAAGTTGACACGGCCGGATTGTGCGCCGGCAGACTTCGAGGGCTGTCTGCTCACAACTTCCGTGTCATTGCGGTGTAGGAGAGGGCAATCTTTTCGATAGCGATACTGCCTTTTTCGGCCTGGAACGGATCGACGCTCCAGCTCGTCGGAAAAGCATTGCTGAAGGACCAGCCGCGCAACGGCGCACCTTGGTGATCGAGCAGATACACGGTGACATCCCTTGTCTCGATGGGCTCGGTAAAGCCGCTTTCCAATGTCGCCTTGCACCATTGCACCAGAGTAGACGTGTTTGTGGCGATCCCGCGCTTCAAGGTCAGCGGCATGTGCTTTACGCCCACCGGCATGGAATGAACAAAGCGGTTCTCACCGCCTTCTTCAGAAGCGATCGTGTCCATTTCGCTGCCAATGCCCGAGACTTCAAGAAACGAAGTATCATCGCTGGCTGGCAGCCCCTCGAACCGTATCACGAACTGGAAGGATGATGTCGATGTTATAACCATTAACTAGCCTTTATGTAACGTCAGAGACAATATAGTTCTTCGCCCCGGGGCCGCCATTCCCGCATTTCTAGTGACACGCGCTGCGCAACCGCCGCGTCTGGTCGAGGTGGAAATGGTCGGCATGGGACTTGTTATAGTCGGGTGACAAGGTGGTGGTGAAGACGCGGCAGGCGCCATCACGGACTTCGCGCAAGAAAGCCGCCCTGGCAGGCTCGCCGTTCCAGTCATCGCGGACGCGGATGGTGGCGCCGTCGGCGAGGCGGAAGCAGGCGATGTCGATGGCGTTGGCGGTGGCGTGCTGGCTCCAGTTGGGGCTGCCGGCGATGCGGCGGCAGTTGAAGCTGCCGAGATGCTCGATAATCTTGATTGGCGTGCCGAAGTGGCGCAGCGCGGCGGGGCGGACGATCTCGCGCTCCCAAACGAGCAGCGCGGCGGCGACCGGGCAGGCGACGGTCGGCTTGGCGGGCTCAAAACCCGCGACCAGCATGGTGTTGGGTGTCACCCGCACGCCATCGGTGTAGCCGCATTGCCCGGCCGTGACCGGCGGCGCCGCAGCAAAGTCCGCTCCGGCCTCGCGCAAGAGCTGGCGGCAATTCGGGGCATCTTCGGTGAGGCGAGCCATCTTGGCGCCGGTGAAGCGCCCGATCGGTGCCGAAAGCGACAACGGCGTCCAAGGCAAATTCTCGGGGTGGCGGCGCATGGCATCGTGGATGGTGACGCCGATGACGAACGCCAGCGCCAGCCCGGCGAAAAGCAAGACGAGGCGAGGCACGCAAAACGAGTAACGGCGGAACAAGGGCATCATTTCGTGCAACGCAGCCCAAAGCCGGTCGTTGCGGCTTGGCAGCCTTTCAGCCCGCGACCAAGGCGCGCGTTGACCCAGGCCTGGTGGAGCGCGACAGGATGCGCATGACAGTGCTTGTTCCGGTTCTTGGCGATCAATTGACGGCCGGTCTTTCGGCGCTTGCGGCTGCCGACCGGAGCAGCGCCGTTGTGCTGTTGATGGAAGTGTCCGCCGAGGCGACGAGTGTGCGCCATCATCAAAAGAAGATCGCCTTTCTGTTGAGCGCGATGCGGCACTTTGCCGATGAACTTCGCCAAGACGGCTGGACGGTCGATTATGTTTGCATCGATGACCCCGACAATTCGCAGAGTTTTGATGGGGAGGTCGCCCGCGCCGCGAAACGCCATGCCGCCGGCGCGATTCTGACCACTGAAGCGGGCGAATGGCGCGTTCTTGACAGCCAGTGTGGTTGGGGCAGCCTGACCGGGTTGCCGTGCGATATCCTGCCCGACGACCGCTTCCTTGCCTCGCGCGCCGCGTTTTCGGCCTGGGCGGAAGGGCGCAAGAGCTTCGTGATGGAGGATTTCTATCGCGTTATGCGGCGCAAGACCGGGTTGTTGATGGATGGTGATGCGCCTGTCGGCGGGCAATGGAACTTCGATGCCGAAAATCGCAAGCCACCCGCCAAGGGGATGCGCTACCCACCGCCACCGGCGTTCGCGCCCGATGCGATCACCCAGGATGTGCTGGCGGTGGTGGCCGCGCGCTTTGGCAATCATTTCGGCGATTTGCTGCTCTTTGAGTATGCGGTGACGCGCGAACAGGCACTGGCGGCGCTCGATGATTTCATCGCGCATCGGCTGCCGCAGTTCGGCGACTATCAGGACGCGATGGTGGCGGGGCAGGACGGCCTGTTCCACAGCCAATTGTCGCCGCTGATCAACGCCGGGCTGTTGTTGCCGCTCGAAGTCTGCCAGGCGGCAGAAGCGGCGTTTCGCGCGGGCAGGGCGCCGATCAATGCAGCCGAAGGCTTCATCCGCCAGATCCTCGGTTGGCGCGAATATGTCCGTGGCATTCACTGGATCGCCGGGCCGGATTACACGTCGCGCAACCATCTGAACGCCACGCGTGACCTGCCTGATTTCTACTGGACCGGCGCCACCGACATGCGCTGCCTGGCCGAAGCAGTTGGCGCCACCCGGCGCAATGCCCACGCCCACCACATCCAGCGGCTGATGGTGCTGGGCAACTTCGCCATGCTGATTGGGGTTGATCCACACCAGGTGCATGAATGGTTTCTGGCGGTCTATGACGACGCTTACGAATGGGTGGAGACCCCCAATGTCATCGGCATGAGCCAGTTTGCCGATGGCGGCCTGATGGGATCAAAGCCCTATGCCGCCGGCGGCGCCTATATCAACCGCATGTCGGATTATTGCCGCGGCTGCCGCTATAGCGTGAAAGACCGCACCGGCCCGGATGCCTGCCCGTTCAACAGCCTTTACTGGGATTTTCTGGCCCGCAATCGCGCGGCACTCGGCAGCAACCACCGGCTCCTTCGCATGTACGATGGCTGGGATCGTTTTGCCCCGGCGGAGCAGGCGGCGATCCGCGCCCAAGTGGCGGGCTTTCTCGAAACGCTCGAATAACCGCTATTTCGGGATGGCGACGATCGTCGTCCCGGTGTCGATCGCCAGTTTGAGATCGGCGATGCGCTGGATCATGCCCCATTCGAGCGCCTGCTGCACCGTCAGCGCGGTTTCCTCCGGCGTGAAGCAGGCGGCGATGCGGGCGTCGTCCCAGCCGAGCCGTTCGCGATAGGGTTGCACGACGACGGCGGTGTTCAGCGCCGGTTTGCCCTTGTTCGGTCCTTCGCGATAGGTCGCGGCGTGGAGGATGAAGTGGGTCGGATCGGCGGCGCTGCGTTGCTCGCCGGCAAGCAGGATGGTGGCTGCGACCGATGAGCAGACGCCGGCTGCATGGGTGTGCACCGGCACCGGCATGGCGCGGATGAAGTGATAAAGCCCCATCCCGGAGGCGACATCGCCGCCATTGCTGGAGAGCACCAGCGCGATTTCGGCAACGCCCTTGCGCATCGCGTCGGCGAGCGCCTGCTGGGTGTTGCGCATCCCGCCGGCATTGACCGGGCCATTATAGAAGATCGCGTGCATGGGTAGCGACGCTAAGGTGCCAAGAGCAGCCGGTCCAGCATCAAACTCTTGACAAGGATTTAACGAATTCATATTTAAATGTCATGACATCAGAATATGACATTTCGAGCCATGCCGGCTTGTTCGAGCGCTTGCCGCGCTTCGCTGAGCTAGCCGGCGAACTTGTCGTGCATCTGGGTCTGGAGAAGGCCGGTGGTCGCGGCCCGCGTGCTGAACCCGCCAGCGATCGTTTGATTCGCGACTACGTCCGTCGTCGCGTGCTCAGCGTGACGTTGCGCGATCCGCTTACCGAGGAGCGCGGCTTCTATGGCTATCGTCATCTCGTCGAATTTCTTGCTGCCCGCGTCCTGCTCAATGATGGCTGGCCACTCGACAAGATCGCCGAGCACCACGTGCGGGCGAGCACCGAGGCCTTGCTG
>JAAFIT010000212.1 GCA_013298745.1 Sphingomonadales bacterium | reverse complement strand
CCGACCGTGGTGGCGCCATTGATGTCGATCGTCGCCGGAATGGTCTCGACGACCTGCAAATCCAGATCGGTCGCCATCAGGCGCAGGCCTTCGGCGCGGGCCTCGATCAGCACGTTCGACAGAATCGGGATTGTGTTGCGGCGTTCCACCACTGACTGGATGTGAGCCAGACACTTCAACAGGGTTGCGCGTTCGACCGTCGCCTTCATTACCAGTCCTTGCTTGCCCCCAAATCGGAGAGGTTCGACCGACTATAGCGCCTCGCGCGGCGTGCGGTAGTGGCGAAGTGCACACAGGCTGCTAGAGATGACACTTATCGCTTTGCGGTTCCGGCCCACGCCCCCGCCCAACCACCCTGACAGGATAGTACCTTGGGTGGTTGGGCGGGGGCGTGGGCCGGAACCGCGTTTCAGCGAAGCTGAAACCCAAACAAGGTGCCAAATGGATATCATTCTCGCCCGCCACGCCGAAACCGTCTTCAACGCTGCCGCCCGCATGCAGGGGCATATGGCGCACACGCCATTGACCCGCACCGGCATTGCCCAGGCCGAGGCGATGGGGGCGGCGCTCGCCGCATCGCTCGGCACGGCGCCGGATCGGGACCTTTGGGTATCGCCATCGGGCCGCACCCAGCAGACGGCGGCGATCGTTGGTGAGCATCTCGCCCGGCCCTTTTTCGATTGGCGCACCGATGCCCGCCTGCTCGAAATCGACGTCGGCGATTGGGAGGGGCGTTATTACGCCGATATCGTTGCCGAAACCGGCCCGATTGTTGATGCGCAGCAAGGCCTGTTCTCGGTCCCACCGCCCAATGGTGAATGGTTCCCCGCCATCGCCGCGCGGCTGACCGACTGGCTGGCCACGCTCGACCCGGCGCGGCCAGTGCTGGCGATCAGCCATGGCATCACGGCGCGCGTGTTGCGCGGTCTGCTGATCGGCGGCGACGATTGGCACGGCGTCAAGGTTGCGCCCAATGCCCCGCAGGGAACGGTGTTCCACATCAGGGACGGCGTTGAACAGGTGCTCCACACCGGCACCGGCGTGCACGGGGTGCGCGCGGCATAATCGTCGATTGCATCACCGGATGGGCGATGGCAGCATTGCCGCCTGGAGGCGATCGGCATGGCAAAAGTTTTTCAGATCCAGCGGACTGGCAATGATTTCTTCGCCAGTGCCGATGGGGCGCCTCGCTTTTTCGTCGGCCGGCGCGTGCCCTATCGCGACAATATCGGGCTCTACAACATCTTCGCCGGCAGCAAGATCACCAAGCTGGATTTCAGTTCGGCCGATTTTCGCGCCGGCCACGGCTTCTGGGCTGATTTCATCGAGCCGACAGCCTTGTGCGAAGGCCGCAATTTCCTGACGCTGAACACCTATGACTCGGCGGCCTTCACCTTCGGATTTGCCCAGTTCGCCGCGCATGTGCCCGATGGCGATTTCGTGGACTATCTGCGTGGCTTGCTCGCATTGCCACAGGCCGCCGATTATTTTCCCGGTCTGGCGCTGATCAATGGCCGCATCCACAATATCGACGGACATGCCCCCGTGCCGCTGGAGAGCGCGACGTCAACGGCCGGATTGATGGCCTATCTCAACCCCGGGCTCGACGAGGTTCAGGACCGCGAAGTGATGGCGGCGGCGCGGCTGATCCATTGGACAACCAACGATCCCGCCGCCCGCAATTTGCAGGTTGTCGGCATGATCGAGGCCTATCGCGCCTTCATGCGCCGCGCCGATACCCGCGTTGGCATCGATGGCCGGCCGGCTGAACAATGTTGTGTCATCGCCGATATCCTGCACCAGGGGCGCGGTGGGCGATTGACCTGGCAATTGGTCAATGCCGCCCTGCAATCCGCCAATCCGTTCGAAGCGCTGATTGCCATCGGCGCCCCGGAATGGAACGGACGCAAGGCCACGTTGAAAAAGGCCATTCGGGCGCGTCCGGACTTTGCCCAGCGGCGCTGGCGACGGGCGAGCGGGCGGTTCGAATAGGCACCGGCCTGTCGCCCGCATTTTTTGAAGCATGATACGGCATTTGCCTTAACCGCGACCCTGTTACGCCGTTGTCCAACGCAATCGAGCGGAGGTCGGCATGACGATACAGGACAAGCATCTGGCAACCATGGTTGCCGCCATTCCCGACAATGGCCCGATGCGCTGGTTTGCCCAGATCGGCGCGCTTTTGCTCGATCATCGCCTGCCGCCGGTGCCCGACGTTTATGACCTGCTGTGGCGCTATGTGCGCGACGAGAATCATGACCTGTCACTGGCTGTCGATCGCGCGATCGGGGCGGGCGGACTTGATCTGGGAATCATCGGCGATCTGCGCCGCACCCATTGCGGTCAGCTCGGTGCCAAGGAAGTGTCGGCGCTCGTCGAGGCTGCGCACGACCAGGCGGAAGCATTGTCACACCGGATCGAGACCGGGCGCACCGACCTTGCCGATTATGGCAAGGCCATTGCCGATGGTGGCGCGCGACTGGAAGCGCCGCTCGATGCCGTGGCTCTGGCGGCGCTGCTCGATCAGCTCGGCGCTGCCACGGCGACCATGCAGGCCGCAAATGCCCGGCTGCAGGGCGAACTCGCCACCGCCGCCAGCGAGACCAAGGCGCTGGCCGACAAGCTGGGCGCCGCCGAGCGTGCGGCGATAACCGACCAGCTGACAGGCATGCTCAACCGCCGAGGGACGATCGAGACGCTGCAGAAACTGCAAAGCGAGAGCCGAGAGGCAGGACGCCCGCTGGCGCTGGCGATGATCGACATCGATCATTTCAAACGGGTCAACGACCGCTTCGGCCATGCCCTGGGCGATGAAATCCTGCGCTTCGTGGCGCGCCACGTTGCCGACAGCATCGCCGACGCAGGCGGCAAGGTCGGACGTTTCGGCGGGGAAGAATTCATTGCGATCCTGCCGGGGCAAGACATCATGCACGCCACCGCCGCCATCGACAGGGCGCGGTCGCAACTCGCCGGGCAGATCATCCGCAACGCCGCCGACGGCTCCAGCCTGGGTCGGGTGAGTTTTTCCGCCGGTGTCGCCAGTGACCGGCCGGACGACAGTTGCGATACCTTGATCGCCCGCGCCGACAACGCACTTTACAGCGCCAAGCGCATGGGCCGTGACCGTGTCGTGCCCGACCGGTAGTCGCCATGGCCACGGCCGAAAGCGCAAAGCCGTTGACACTCGCCCTGCCATTCGCCACTAGGCGCGCTTCGTGACGGGCGTACCCATGGAGGGGTGGCCGAGCGGTCAATGGCAGCAGACTGTAAATCTGCCGGGTTTTCCCTACGTTGGTTCAAATCCAACCCCCTCCACCACCCCCCTTTTCTGCACGAGACATGACACTGGCGCGCGGACACGCTAGACGGCCGCAATGGGACGCAGACCAGTCACGAAAAATCACGGGCCAAAGAGCGCCTATCCACGCCTTTATGGTCGCCACGCGGTGTTCGCGGCGCTCGACAATCCGCACCGGATGTTCCGCAAGCTGTACCTGACACCGGCGACATCCAAGGTGGTCGTCATACCCAAGGGCCTCAACGTCCAATATGGCGACGATCATGATCTCGGCCGGTTGGTGCCGCCGGACGCCCCTCACCAGGGCTTTGTGCTGGAGGTCGAACCGCTCGAATCGGTCTGGCTCGGTGATATCCTGGCCGAAGCGCGCAACGATGGCGCCAACCGGCCGATCATCGTCCTCGATCAGGTCACCGATCCGCACAATGTCGGCGCCATCATGCGATCAGCTGCGGCCTTTGGTGCACGCGCGCTGGTGACACAGGATCGCCACGCACCGGGCGAATCGGGCGTGCTGGCCCGCGCGGCATCGGGCGCGCTCGAGACCTTGCCGTGGTGCCGCGTCGTCAACCTGGCACGCGCCCTTGATGAAATCGGCGAGGCCGGCTTCTGGCGCATCGGCCTTGAGGGCGAAGCCGCTGCCGACCTTGAATCGGCATTGGCCAAAACCCAGCCGTGCCTGGTGCTTGGTGCGGAAGGCGATGGCATGCGAGCCCTGACCCGCGAACGCTGCGACCAGCTGGCCCGGCTGCCGATCGCACCCGAGATGGAGAGCCTCAACGTTTCCAACGCCGGCGCCATCGCGCTTTACGCCGCGGCGCGTCGCGGGCTGTAAACCAACAGGCAAGCCGCGGCTTGCCTCACCCGCCGACCGCCACTAGCCTTACCAAATAGCCATGCATGGGCCCGGCGGATATCCGGACAAGGCGCCCAGCGGGTGTATGCGATGGGGTGGCCATGGATATCGCGGTGGTGCGTGCGGATGAAGCCCCGGCGACGCGGGTGCCGGTGCCAACGCTGACCCGGCTGGCCTATGGCTTCGGCTCGGTCGCGCCCGGCATTCGCGAAGGCGGCTTCAACTATTTCCTGCTGCTGTTCTACAGTCAGGTCATCGGTGTCGATGCCCGGCTGGTCGGGCTCGCCATCACCCTCGGCCTGATTGCCGATGCGCTGCTCGATACCGGCATCGGCTATTGGTCGGACAATCTGCACAGCCGCTGGGGCCGGCGTCACCCGCCAATGTATGCCTCCGCTCTGCCCTTTGCCGTCGGCTTCTTCATGTTGTGGGTGCCGCCAGCCGGTTGGTCCAACGCGGCGCTGTTCTGGTATATCCTCGTTCTCGGCATCGGCGTCCGCTTTGTCGCGTCGCTGTTCGAAATCCCGCACGCCGCGCTCGCCGCCGAAATGAGCGACGATTATGTCGAGCGCAGCTCGCTGGTGGCGTATCAATATTATTTCGGCTGGACGGTCGGCACACTGATGACCGTGCTCACCTTCGGCTTCATCTTTCCGGCGTTTGTTACCGCCACCATCCCCAATGGGCAGTTCAACCGCGACGCCTATTTCGTCTATGGCCTCGTCGGGGCGGCGCTGATCTTTGCCGCGGTCCTGATCGGCACGGCGGGCACCCATTCGCGTATCCCGCAGTTGAAGCCGCCACCGCCCAAGCGGGCGATGACCTTGCGCCGCATCATCGGCGAAATCCTGGA
>JAAFIT010000211.1 GCA_013298745.1 Sphingomonadales bacterium | reverse complement strand
GCTTTGATGACCGCCTGGAGCAACAACAAGACGTCGTTTCGACCCTTTCGCTGCTGTCACCGGCACAGATCGCTGCCGATGCGCTGGCCACCAGCGCGGGCACCGACAGCGCCAGTGCGCTCGCCTTCCGGCGCAGCACGAACGCCTATCTACACGCGCTGAAGGCGCCGATAATTGCATTGGCGAAGGACGGTTCGAATATGACGGCGCAAGCCTATGGCGCGTTGCCACGCTATACGCCGCAACCGCGGCGGCCTGCTCCCGTTCTCGCGATGCTGTATCTAGCTGGATTGACGGTCATCCTTGGCGCCGTGGCGGCCCGGCGTTTCGCCACGATCAAGCTGGTATGACGCTTGCCCCTGCAGCGGGCTGGGCGCTCGCATGTCTTGCCATTGCTGCGCCAGCCGGGGCACGGCAATCGCCAGATCCCAGCGAAGCCGAAGTCGCCGCGACGGCTGCAACCGGCCAGCGCGCAGCCGAAAACGCCGTACGCCAGGCGAATGATGCCTTTGGCACCAGCATCGGCCGCGAGGCTATCGGGTTGTATGATAGCGATAGCGTGCGGGGCTTTTCGCCAACCGCTGCTGGCAATGTCCGGATTGATGGCCTGTATTTCGATCAGGTCTGGGGCCTCAATTCGCGGTTGAGCCGGACAACCGATATTCGTGTCGGCCTGTCGGCGCTGGGAATGCCATTCCCGGCGCCGACCGGCATCGTCGATTATGGCTTTCGCAAACCCGGTGACGATGCGGCGTTGAGCGTGCTGGTGTCGGGCAATCAATGGGGCAATGCGTCGCTTGAAGCAGACGGCAATCTGCCGATTGTACCGGGAACGCTGACGCTGGGGCTGGGCTCGGCCGTGTTTCGCGATCGCTATTATAACGGCACCGAGGCAAGCTTTTACCAACTGTCGGCCACCGCGCGTTTCACGCCGGCGGACACCATCGAGATTGTCCCTTTCTGGGCGCGATCACACGGGGTCGATGAAACCGGGCCTATCTATGTGCCGGCCGGCGATTTCCTGCCGCCGCGGATTGTCCGACGCCAGTTCATCGGCCCCGATTGGGCTACCTATCGCGGCACGGCGCTCAACTATGGCGCACTCAGTCGCTTCGATCTCGCCAAGGACTGGACCCTGCGGGGCGGCATCTTCCGCTCGCTGTTCGATGATCGCCGCAGCTTTTCCAACCTGCTCGTCGATCTCCAGCCCGACGGTACTGCCAACCAGTTGATCATCGCCGATCCGCCGATCAAGCTCGCTTCGACCAGCGGCGAGTTGCGGCTGACACGCACCATTAGCGATGGCCCCCGGCGCCATCTTTTTCACGCATCGGTACGCGCCCGCGCCGGCGATCGCCGTTTCGATGGATCGGAGTTTATCGATCTCGGGCCGACCACGATCAATGGCCCGGTTACGGCGCAGAAACCGACGTTCAACTTCACCGAGCAGCAACGCGACCGCGTTCGCCAATGGACGGCCGGCGTCGCCTATGAAGGCCGCTGGCAAGGCGTCGGCGAACTCAGCATTGGCCTCCAGAAGACGCGCTATAGCAAGCGTATCGGCCTGCCCGGCCGGGACCCGGTGAGCACCGATGCGGCGCCGTTCCTGTTCAATGTCACCGCCGCCGCCGAGATCACGCCCCGCCTCGTCGCCTATGCCGGCTATGTCACCGGGCTTGAGGAAAGTGGCATTGCGCCGGACAATGCGGCCAATCGCAACGAGGCGTTGCCGGCCATCAAGACAAGCCAGCGCGATGCGGGCCTGCGTTTTGCCATCACCGATGACGTCAAGCTCGTCGCCGGCGTGTTCGATATTCGAAAGCCCTATTTCAACCTTGATGAAGCCAATCGCTTCACGCTTCTCGGCGACGTCGTGAACCAGGGGATCGAAGCGTCCATTGCCGGTGCCGTCACCGAACGGCTCAGTATTGTTGCCGGCGCCGTACTATTGCGCCCGCGCGTCACCGGCGATGGCGTTGCGCTCGGTCGTGTCGGCCCGCGCCCGGTCGGCGCCATTGATCGCCGCATCGAATTCAACGCCGACTGGCGGCCACCGATTCTCGACGGGCTGTCGCTCGATGTCAGCGCATCGCATCAGAGCGATCAGACGGCAACGCGCGACAATCGTGTCAGCATCCCGGCGCGCACCCTTGTCGATCTTGGCGGGCGCTATGCGTTCAAAATGGGTCGCAACGCTGCGACATTGCGCGTTGCCGTTTCCAACATCTTCGATGTCCAGGGCTTTACCCTGCAGGGTGCGGGGGCTTACGACATCGTCGAAGGTCGGCTTCTGGCCGCCTATCTGACCGTCGATATCTGACCCTTGATCGAGATGGCTGGGATTGCCGACCCTAATCTTCCAATGATTTCAGCGTCCCGTTTGTCACGTCCAGGGCGGCATGTTTGGTCTGGCAGGGCGATCAGCGTGTCATAGGCCTTGCAATCGGCCGCCTCACCAACCGTCAGGTGGAAGGCGGTCGGTCGTCCTCTGGCATTTGCCAGACAGTGAAGCTTACTGGTGAACCCGCCCCGCGAGCGGCCAAGCGCATCGATGAGCCCCCTTTTCCGCCCGCTGCCGAGACGTGGGCGCGAACCGTGATTCTGTAGATGCCGTAGTGGCCGCCGTCCGCCATAATCTTGGCCAGTGTGACCGTTTCCGCAACCGGCAAATCTACGGCAACGAGTGAGAACGAAAATCGAACATGGTATGGATTTGGTATCGGGGCGACTGAAGGCGTGCCGTGTGTATCACGCCACAACCGGAGGCTTCGCGTCGGCTTGGTGCAGTCGACCCCAAACGAAGCGCATCAGTAAATGGCGCATTTTTGGGGATTTTCATCGTTGGAATATGGTGGACGCACCAGGGTTCGAACCTTGGACCCGCTGATTAAGAGTTAGCCCGTTACAGTCTCATAAAACCTCATAAAATCAAACTGTTGCTTGTGCTTGCGCTACATTTTTGGTGCTGTTCCGGTACCGGCTGATTTCGAGGTGTGCGACTTGGCCGCACGAGAATGCCATGACCGAATTCGCAGTTCAGCGCGGCGAAATCACCCTTGCTCCTGTTTATCCAACCGATCGCTTCGCCGAATGCCCCTGACGCATTGCCGAGGAGGTCCGCGAAAGCGGCACACTTGATCCTGGGAGCCGCACCTGCCTGCCGACCGTCCTAGACTATGCCGATGGACCGGAGGCGCCATTCGACAGCGTCACGCTCATCGTCATTTCTGTGCCCGGAGCAACAAGCTAGTTGGGGTCCCCTTGCGTACACCGAAGGCACGCCAGCTGAAGGGCCGGCCTTGGACGATTCAAATGGTATGACTACTCATGTTGGTCATGCGCCGGATTCCATGATCAACTGGGTGCGGATTCGGCGTTTGTCGATCTTGCCATACGGCGTCAACGGCAAGTCTGAGACGATGTGGACGGTCTTTGGAACCTTGTAAGCGGACAGCCTCGCCTTTGCGAATTGCCGGACATCCTCGGCGACAGTCCCGACATCGGTGATCACCAATGCTGTTACGGCTTCGCCCCAGTCGGCATGCGGAATGCCGACAACCGCCGCCTCGCGAACACCTGGGTGCTCGCGCAGGACTCCTTCAACCTCGGTCGAGTAGACGTTCATGCCGCCGCTGATGATCATGTCTTTGGCGCGATCGACCAGGAACAGATAGCCGCCTTCAAGACGGCCGAGATCGCCAGTTCTCAGCCAGCCATCGTGAAGCGCCTCCCTGGTCGCGGTTGCATCACGGACATATTCGGTGAGCAGATAGGGGGAACGGACCTCGACTTCCCCCGCGCCAGCTTCGTCGGACCGCAGCCGGAGTTCGACAAGGGGGACTGCGCGGCCACATGAGGCGAGCAGGTCAGGGTTGGTGTGATCGTCCTTGCTCAAAGTTGCGATCAGGTTTGGGCATTCGGTTTGGCCATAGATCTGGAGAAAGACCTTGCCGAACTTGGTAAGACCCTCTTTGAGGCGCTCGCGATTTATTGGGGCGGCGCCGTAGACGATCGTCCTAAGCGTGCGGTGATCCTCACTGCCGGCGGCAGGGTGATCAAGCAGCCGATACAGCATGGTCGGAACCATCATCGTCCAAGTCACGTGGGCTTCGCGGCAGAGTGCGAAAAACCGCTGCGGATCAAACCGGCTTTCAATGATGACGTGGCTGCCTTGCAGGAATGCTGAGACCATGTGGTAGCCGGACGAATGCGGGAGCGGCGTCGTCAGCAACATCACCTCATCAGACCGGATATCGAGGCAGTTGATGTGCGAGAACAGGTTCCATGCCATTCGCCCATAAGTGTGACGAACGCCTTTCGGGCGGCCGGTTGTGCCGCCTGTGTAGGCGATGATCGCTGTGTCATCGGGCTTTGCGGTTTGATGATCGAATGGAAGTTGCGAGGTGATCGCATCAGTCCAATGGAACTGCCGCGCCGTCATCGCCCCGTCTGGCGGCGCGCCAACAATCAATGTGACCGGATCGCCCTGCAAATCAGGCGCCCGGGGAAGGCTGAAATCGGTAACCAGAACCTGCGCGCCGCTGTGATCAAGGCAATAGCGCAACTCGGGCACGCCCATTTGTTCGTTCAAGGGCACACGAATCGCGGCGAGCTTGAGGATCGCAAATTCGGTGACGACATACTCGCAACTGTTGCGCAGATGAACCGCAACCGGAATGCCGAGGCCGACGCCTTGCCCAGCCAGAAACCCGGCAAGACGATCCGACAGTGCATCGATTTCGGCATAGGTCCAGCTTTGGCCTGCAACCGTGATTGCCGTTCGGTTGCCGTGACGGCATAGCGACGCAAGCAGGAGCTGCGCTGAAGTGGGTGCCAGAAAACCTTCGCCCATGGTCTTGCCCATCAAACTCAATCACGCCCAATCGATTGGTACGATAAACGGTACATCAGTACCTGTAAAGTTTGAACGCGCTGGTTGGCAGCCGATGATCGAAGGTTTATCTGAGCGTTGGCACTCCTCTGGTGGCAAAATTTCTGATGACTTCAAGACA
>JAAFIT010000210.1 GCA_013298745.1 Sphingomonadales bacterium | reverse complement strand
GGTGGCGGCGGTTCCACAGCCGGCGGTGCTGGCTGCATCCCGCGCCCGACATAGAGGCCGAGCAGGGCCGCAACGCACACCAGCACCAAGATCATGAGCGGCGACAATCCCGTCATCGCCGCAAGGCCCTGAGCGCTGGCAACAACTCGTCATAATGATCGATGATGACATCGGCACCCAATTCGGTGACCGGCCGATCCGAAAAACCGAAGCTGACCGCGACCACCGGCACCCCGGCAGCGCGCGCGGTCATGGTGTCGGTAATCGAATCGCCAACATAGGCCGTTGTTGCCGGATCGCCGCCCGCGGCGGCGATGGTGGCAAACAGGTGCGCCGGATCCGGCTTGGGCGACGGCACCGAATCAAAACCCAGATTTGCGACAAAGCGCCCGTCCCATCCCACGGCCGCAACCAACGCGATCGACAGCGCCACCGGCTTGTTGGTGCAGATCGCCAATCGGCAGCCAGCGGCGGCGAGAGCATCGAGTGCCGCTTCGACTCCGGGAAAAATCCGCGATTCATCGGCAATATGTCCGGCATAAAAGCTGAGGAAATGCGGCAACCCTGCCTCGACCAGTTCCGCTGGTGCATCGCCCGACACCTTCAGGCCCTTTTCGATCAACTTGCGCGCGCCCTGCCCGGCCATGTCGCGCGCGATTTCGGCCGGGACAGTCGGACGCCCCAGCTTCTGCAGCGCGTAATTCATCGCGGCGCACAGATCGGGCGCGGTATCAACAAGCGTGCCATCGAGATCGAAGACAACAGTGGCGGGCAAACGGGTCATATTTGCCCCTTCGGCGACACCGCCGCGCAAAGCAATGCTTTTAACTTCAGCGGCAATATGGCAGGGCAAAACACGTGAATTCGCTCCGCCCGCTCGCCGCCATCATCCTCGCCGCCGGCCAAGGCACCAGGATGAAATCTTCGCTGCACAAGGTCCTGCATCCGATCGCTCATAAGGCGATGATGTTGCATCTTGTGGACAATCTCGCGGGCCTTGCACCTGATCGGACGGTTGTTGTCGTCGGCGCCCGCCGCGAGCAGGTGGAAGCGGCGCTCGCCCGGCGCAATATCAGCATTGCCACCCAGTCGCCGCAACTTGGCACCGGCCACGCCGTGCAACAGGCCGAAGCGGCGCTTGCCGGTTTCGATGGCGATGTGCTGATTTTGTACGGCGATGCGCCGCTCGTCACCGCCGAAACCATGGCGCGACTGCGTGCAGCGCTCACCCCCGATGTCGATGCGGTGGTGCTCGGCTTCCGCCCCGCCGATGCCGGCGCCTATGGCCGGATCATCGCCGATGGCGACACCATCACGAAAATGGTCGAGTTCAAGGACGCAAGCCCAGCCGAGCGCGCCGTGACATTGTGCAATTCGGGCTTGATGGCTGTGCGTTCGACGGCCTTGTTTCCATTGCTTGCCCGTGTCGGCAACGACAATGCCGCTGGCGAATATTATCTGCCCGATATCATCGGCCTGATCATCGCCGATGGCGGCACCGCGCGCGTCATCGAAACCGACGCCGATGAGGTCGCCGGCGTCAACAGCCGCGCCGAACTCGCCGGCGTCGAAGCCATCTGGCAACGCCGGCGCCGTGCCGCTGCGATGGCCGATGGCGTGACGCTGATCGACCCGGACAGCGTGTTCTTTGCCCATGATACCGTCATCGCCAATGATGTGACCATCGAACCCTTTGTGGTCTTCGGCCCCGGCGTTCGCGTCGCCAGCGGCACCATCATCCACGCCCATAGCCACATCGAAGGGGCCGATATCGGCGAGAATTGCAGCGTCGGGCCCTTTGCGCGGCTCCGCCCCGGCACAGTGCTCGGCGCCAAGGCACGCATCGGCAATTTCGTCGAAACCAAGAAGGCGGTGCTCGGCGCCGGTGCCAAGGCCAATCATCTGACCTATCTCGGCGATGCCACCGTCGGCGCCGGCGCCAATATCGGGGCCGGCACCATCACTTGCACTTACGATGGCTTTTTCAAATACAAGACCGTCATCGGCGCCGGCGCCTTCATCGGATCGAATTCGGCGCTGGTCGCACCCGTCACCATCGGTGATGGCGCGATCGTCGGGGCCGGCAGCACCATCACCGCCGATGTACCGGGCGATGCGCTGGCACTGGTGCGCCCGGCACAGCTTGCCAAGCCCGGCTGGGCCGCCGCCTTCCGGTCTGCCATGTCAGCAAAGAAAAAGGACTAGACGCCATGTGCGGCATTATCGGCATCATTTCAGACCGACCGGTCGCCGATCGGCTCATCGATGGCCTGCGCCGCCTCGAATATCGCGGCTATGACTCGTCGGGCATGGCGACCATCAGCGCCGGCGTCCTCGATCGCCGCCGCGCCGAAGGCAAGCTCGACAATCTCGTCAAGGTGCTCGCCGCCAACCCGCTCGGCGGCACCATCGGCATCGCCCACACGCGCTGGGCCACGCATGGCGCCCCGACGACCGACAATGCGCATCCGCACGCCACCGAAGCGGTGTCGCTGGTCCACAACGGCATCATCGAGAATTTCAAGCCGCTGCGCGAGGAAGTGATCGCCGCCGGCCGCTCGTTGACCTCGGCCACTGATACCGAAGTGGTCGCGCATCTGCTGACCATGGCCGTCGACGCCGGCGCCAGCCCGGATAACGCCATGGCCCAAACCCTGAAGCGTCTGCATGGCGCCTTCAGTTTTGCCATTCTGTTCGGCAGCGATGGCAATGTCATGTATGGCGCACGCCGCGGCTCGCCACTCGTCATCGGCTATGGTGATGGCGAAATGTTCCTGGGCTCCGATGCGCTGGGTCTCGCCCCCTTCACCAACCGCATCGCCTATCTCGAGGAAGGCGATTGGGTGCGATTGACCCGCGATGGCGCGCAGGTGTTCGACGTCAAGGACACGCCGGTCGACCGTCCGATCATCATCTCGTCCGCGTCTGCCGCGGTCATCGAGAAGGGCAATTACCGGCACTTCATGGAAAAGGAGATCCATGAACAGCCGATCGTCGTCGCGCAGACACTGGGCGCCTATCTCGACCCTTTGGCCGAAACCGTTTCGCTGCCGGCGCTCCCCTTCGATCTCGCTGACGTGAAGCGCATCCAGATCGTTGCCTGTGGCACAGCGCTGCTCGCCGGGCAGGTCGCGACCTATTGGCTCGAGGAACTGGCGCGCGTGCCGGTGCAGATCGAGAACGCCAGTGAATTCCGCTATCGCGATCCGGTCTATGAACCTGGCGGCCTGGCGCTGTTCATCTCGCAATCGGGCGAGACCGCCGACACGCTGGCCGCACTGCGGCACGCCAAGGCCGGCGGCCAGTTCATCGCCGCCGTCGTTAATGTCGCGTCATCAACCATGGCGCGCGAGGCCGATCTGTTGCTGCCCACGCATGCGGGGCCCGAGGTCGGCGTCGCCAGCACCAAGGCCTTCACCTGCCAGCTCGCCGTGCTGGCGGCGTTCGCCATCGCGCTCGGCAAGGCCAAGGGCCGCGTCGATGCGGCATCCGAAGCGCGCCACGTTCGCTTGCTGACCGAAGTTCCGGCCGCGATGAACGCCGCCATGGCCGCCGAAACGACCATCGCCCACTTGTCACAGACGCTATCAAAGGCGCGCGACATCCTTTATATCGGGCGCGGTCCCGATTATCCGATGGCGCTTGAAGGCGCGTTGAAATTGAAGGAAATCAGCTACATTCACGCCGAAGGCTATGCTGCGGGTGAACTCAAGCACGGCCCCATCGCCTTGATCGATGAGAAGGTTCCGGTCATCGTCATCGCGCCATCCGGCCCTCGATTTGAAAAGACCGTGTCGAACATGCAGGAAGTGATGGCGCGCGGCGGCCAGGTCTATCTGCTGTCCGACGCCGCCGGGCTTGCCGAACATGGCACCGGAATCGCCGGAACGATCCTGATGCCCAGCGTTGATCCGTTCATCAGCCCGTTGATTTCAGCGGTGCCGATCCAGCTGCTGGCCTATCATGTCGCGCTCGCCAAGGGCACCGATGTCGATCAACCGCGCAATCTGGCGAAATCAGTCACCGTTGAATAATCAGCGTGTTATCATGTTTTTCTGCGCTGCGTTATTCAATATCGGTAACACGCGGTCGATCGGCAGCGCTTCCACTGTCCCGCGATGCCCGACCGTGGTCCGCGCCGACAGCAACGCATTGAGCACCGCCTCTTCGCTGGCTTCGGCAACCGCCTGAAACGCCGGACTCATCGCAGTGTTGGGCAGATCGGCGACCATCGCAACAGGGCTGGCCGCTGCCTTGCGCCGCACCGTCGAAGCCGTCGAAAAGGCGATCGCATAATCCCCGGAGCCATTGGAGAAGGAGGATCCCGTCCGGGCAATTCCGGCAAAGGCCCGCGCTGCCAAGCGCTGCAGATTGCGATCTGACATTGGTGCATCGGTGGCGATGACAATCACCACCGAGCCATCGGCACGCTTCTCCTCGACCTCACGCTTGAAATCATATTGGCCAAGCGCGGTTCCAATAGCGGCTCCGCCGACCGTCAGCACGCCGCCATAATTGGCCTGCACCAGCACACCGATCGTCCAGCCGCCCAATGCTGCCGGTAAGCGGCGTGAGGCCGTACCGATCCCGCCCTTCCAGCCGAACGCGACCGTGCCGGTGCCGGCGCCGACATTGCCTTCCGCGACAGGCCCGGCCACCGCCGTTTCGATGGCGCGCCGGGCATCGGCAATCGTCACATGGCGACCGCGGATATCGTTGAGCATCCCGTCATTGGTTTCGCCGACCACGGCATTGACCGAGCGCACATCGGCATTGCCCGGCTGCGCCAGTGTCCATTCGATCGTCGCCGCCATTGCCTCTGCCACCGACAGCGTGTTGGTCAACAGGATCGGGGTTTCGATTTCGCCAAGTTCCTCGACCTGGGTGGAGCCGGCAAATTTGCCGAAGCCATTGGCAACGACGATGCCGGCCGGCAGCTTTTCCTGAAACAGATTGCCGGCGTGCGGAACAATCGCCGTGACACCGGTGTGAATATCCTTGCCGCGTTCGAGCGTCACCTGGCCGACACGCACGCCG
>JAAFIT010000021.1 GCA_013298745.1 Sphingomonadales bacterium | reverse complement strand
GTTGCTGTTGCCGACCCAGCCAGCGGCGGGATCGACGGTCTTGGGATATTCGCTCCACGGATGATACGAAGTCCATAGCGTTTTCGAGGTGTCGCCGGGCACGACGCCCTTCCAATCAAAGCCCGGTGCGCGGCGCGGGAAGCGGGCGTTGTAGAACATGCCGATATGGCCGGCGGCATCGGCATAGATGAAGTTGGTGCCGGGTACCGCCTGCATCGCCATGACCTGGTTCCATTCGGCGAAATTGCGTGCCTTGTTGAGACGATAATATTGCTCGACCTGGCGGACATCGCCGATGCCGGCATAGCGGATGGCGAACCAGCCATTATCGTTCCTGATCACCGGGCCATGCACCGAGCGATAGAGTGAGCGCGGCACCGGCAACGTCAGCGGGCCGAACTTGACGCGCAGCCAGACGCGCGATTTTTCGAGCGGCAGCCATTTGCCGTCCAGGCGATATTCGGTGCCGGAATCGTTGACGACGAGCTTGAAGGTGTCGATCAGATCGGGACGATTGACGGTGTTGGTCCAGCCCAGCGTCTTGTTGTGGCCGAGCAGCGGATAGGGTGCACCGGGGAACAGCGCACCGGCGAAATCCCAGCCTTCCCCCGAATGGACGACGACTTCCCACCAGCTCACCCCGCCCTCCCATGGTTGATGCGAGTTGACGATGAGGCGGGTGACGCCGTCCGATGACCGCTTGCCCGATACCGCGAAGGCGTTCGAGCCGCGTTCGTCGGGCGGGCCGGAATCGCGCGGCGGCGTTTCATTGGCGATGAGCGCCGACAGCGGGCGATCGAGCCCGAAAAAGAACGGCGCGCGCAGCATGAAGCCGGCGACAATGTCCTGGCCATTGACCGGGAACAGGCCGCGCAATCGGCCCTCGCCGGGATGTGTGGCGGCATAATCGTTGAGGCCCTGCGCATAGGCGGCAAGCAGCCGGCGCGTTGCCGGGGACAATTCGGTGTAGTGCGCCGCCGCAACGGCATTGGCGCCAATCAGCGCGCCGGCGAAATCGACCTTGGCACCATCGGCGCCGGTGATCGCACCGCCGCGACCGCGGACTGCAGCGATGACCTCCTCCAGATTTTTGAAATCATCCTCGGCATGGGCGATTGCCAGGCCATAGGAGACGTCGGCATCGGTGCGCCCGAAAATGTGCGGCACGCCCCAACGATCGCGGACGATGCGCGCGTCACGGCGCAGCGCCGGCTCGGCGATCGATCCGCGCGCCGTCAGATTATCCCAGCTAGCCAGCCCGACGAAGACCACCGCGAGAAGCGCAAAAACGACCAGAAGCGCCTTCAACCAGCGCGGCATCAGCGGGCGTCCTTGACCAGCACGCCGCCTTTGATGACAACCGGCACGGATTCAAGCAGCCGCACATCGACGGTGGGATCGCCGACGACGGCGATCAAGTCGCCAAAGCGGCCGGGTGCAATCGCCCCCACATCATCGCTGCGGCCGAGCGCTTCACCGGCGTTGACCGTGGCCGCACGGATCGCCTGCAACGGCGTCATGCCCCATTCGACCATCTTGGCGAATTGCAGGCCGTTTGTGCCATGCGGATAGACGCCGGCATCGGTGCCGAAAACGTGTTTCACGCCGGCGGCGACGCTACGTTTGAAGGTCTCGCGCTGCTTGCGACCGATCTGGCGTTCCTTTTCCAGGCTTTCGGCAAAGACGCCGTTCTTTTCGCCCTCGGCGAGGATGTAATCATCGTCGTAGACATCCATCGAGAACCAGGCACCGTTCTTTTTCGCCAGCGCGAAGCTTTCGTCATCGGCGAGGCTGGCGTGCTCGATGGTATCGGCGCCGGCGCGCAAGGCCGTGTTGATACCGGCGGTGCCATGCGCATGGACGGCGACTTTCATGCCGAGCATGTGCGCCTCGGCCACCAGCGCGTCCATTTCGGCCTGGCTGTATTGCTGGCCGCCAACCGTCGTCGTCTTGGAAAAGACGCCACCGGTGCCGCAGAATTTGATGACCTCCGCCCCCCATTTGCGCAATTGCCGAACCTTGAGGCGGATCGCTTCGGGGCCATCGGCGATGCCCGGCGTTTCGACCTTGATTTCGGGCTGAAACTCGGTCGCGTCGCAATGGCCACCGGTGGCACCAATCGAATAGGTCGCCGGCACGATGCGCGGTCCGGCGATATAGCCGGCCTCGATCGCCTGCTTCAGGCCGATATCATCAAGATTGCTGCTGCCGACATTGCGGACGGTGGTGAAACCGGCATCGAGGGTGCGTTTGGCAAAGGTGACGCCGATCGCCGTGCTGAAACTGCGGGCATATTCGAGGCCGCGGTAGCCGCCGATGGTCGGATCGCTGCTCAGATGCACGTGCATGTCGATCAGGCCGGGCAGCAGGGTCATCCCCGGCAACGCGATGCGCCTGGCATCAGCGGGAACGGTAATGCCGCTAGCTGGCCCGGCGGCGGTGATACGGCCATTCGTGATGACAACGATCGGATCGATAATCACGCGACCATCGATGACGTCGACCATCCGCGCTGCCGACACTGCCACCGTCTCGGCAAGCACCGGCGTCGCCAGCAGCAACGCCGCACCCGCCAACAAGCGGTTGAAACCAGTCATGACCCATCTCCCCCATGCGCTGACGCGCTATGGGGAGGGCAATGGCACGACAAGCGGGTGACGGCAACGGCAGGACGTCAGGCCGCAGCCTCATAGTCCACCGGGGCCAGCGCGGCGAGAAACTGGTCGCACGACCGGTCCCAACTGAAGCTCGCGCCATATAAAGCGCAGTCGCTGCGCCGCGCGGTCAGGGCCTGGCGCATGGCGACCGCGAGATCGGCGTCGACACCGCCAACGCGGGCGCGCGACCCGTCGGTGCCCATGCCGTCGGCGCCCAGAATGTCGAGCGGCCCTGGCACCGGATAGCCTGCTACCGGTGTGCCGCTCGCCAGCGCCTCGATGATGACAAGGCCGAAGGTGTCGGTGCGGCTGGGGAAGACGACGATATCGGCCCCGGCATAGGTGGCGGCGAGCGCTTCGCCGTGCAGGCTGCCGAGGAAATGCGCCTCGGGAAAGCGCTTTTGCAAGCCATCGAGCGCCGGCCCGTCACCAACGACAACCTTGCTGCCATGCCAGTCGGCAGCCAGAAACGCTTCAATATTCTTTTCCACAGCGACACGGCCGACGTGGAGGGCAATCGGCCGCGGCAGATCGGCAAAGGCGGGATGCGCCTCGCGATCCGGCCGGAACAAGGCGAGGTCGACGCCGCGCGTCCAGGGCAGTGTCTGGTGCAGGCCATTGTCGGCGAGTTCGGCCGCCAATCGCGGTGTCGCCACCAGGATATGCTGCGCCGGACGATGAAAGCGCACCAGCGGTCGCCACAGCAGCGACGGCGGCAGGCTGGTCCGCGCCGCGATATAATCGGGAAAGCGCGTGTGGAAGCTGGTGGTGAAGGCCATGCCGCGCGCCAGACACCAGCGCCGCGCCAGCCAGCCGAGCGGGCCTTCGGTGGCGATATGCACCGCATCGGGGGCGAAATCGCCGATCATCGTCCCGACCGCACGCGGGCTTGCCATCGCCAGCCTAATTTCGGGGTAGTTGGGCATCGGTACCGAGGCGAAGCGATCCGGCGTCACTGTCAGAATATGGTGACCACGAGCGCGGGCAAGGCCGATGACGGTGGTGAGCGTCCGCACCACGCCGTTGACTTGCGGCGTCCAGGCGTCGGACACCAGTGCGATACGCATCACGCAAGCTCCCGTTCGCGGTCAGTTTCAAACAGGTCGGCACTGATCGGGGGTTCGGCGTTGCGCTGCCGCGCTGCCGTGTGCCGGGCCCAATCGATGATCTCAATCCGGCCATCGAAATGCTCGACCAGTGCGGTGCAGCTTTCCACCCAATCGCCGTCGTTCATGTAGAGAATGCCATTGAAATCACGGATCTCGGCGGAATGGATATGCCCGCAGACCACACCATCGACGCCGCGCTCGCGCGCTGCGTGCGCGACGACCTCTTCATAGTGTGAAATAAAGGCGACGGCGTTTTTGACGCGATGCTTGATATAGGCCGACAGCGACCAGTACGGCAGACCGAACTGGCGGCGGATCGCGTTGAACCAGACGTTCAGCCGCAGCAGCAGCGAATAGCCCATGTCCCCCAGAAACGCGAGCCAACGGGCATAGAGCACGACGCCGTCAAACTCATCGCCGTGGAGGACGAGGAAGCGCTTGCCATCGGCGGTAGTGTGGATAGCTTCGGCGACCACTTCAACCCCGCCGAACGCCAAGCCGACATAATCGCGCGCGGCTTCATCATGGTTGCCAGGGACATAGACGACACGCGTGCCCTTGTTGGCGAGCTTGAGCACGCGGCGGACAATGTCGTTGTGACGCGCCGGCCAGAACCAGCCGCGCTTCAACCGCCAGCCATCGATGATGTCGCCGACCAGATAGAGCGTGTCCGGCTTTATCGAATGCAGGAAATCGTGCAGCAATTCGGCGTTGCAGCCGGCGGTGCCAAGGTGGGTGTCGCTGATCCAGACAGTCCGAAACCGCAGCTTGCCGCGCGGGGTGACAGCATCATCATCATGCCAATGGCTGGCGCTGAGACGGTTTGGGAGAGCGGGACCTGACCCGGCGAAATCTTCGATGGAACGCGCCAGCGGATGGGTCGCCATGCCGGATGCTTTCGAACGCCTCGGTTGGCGCTCTCTAGCGTCATCGCATGACGATCATGTGGCGGTCAGGTTACCGTCCTGCGTCAGGCACGTTCTTTCAGTAGCTTGGTCACCGTCGCATCGAAATCGGCCTTGGCCTTTTTGTTGAGCTCGCCCGTCGCCGGCCCGGCCCAGCCAACATGGACTTCGCGAACCTTGCCATCGCGGCCGATGAAGATCGTAGAGGGATAGACCTTGACCGGGCCGAGCGCGCCAAGCGCCGCCTTGCTCGATTCCGGCGTCGGTTGGCCGGCGAGGATCATCGGATACGGTAGCTTGTAGCGCGCCTGGAAGCTGTCCATCTGGCGGAAGGCGCGGGCCTTGTCATCGCCATATTCGAACTGCATGCCGATCACTTCCAGGCCTTCCTTGGCGCGCTTGGCGGCATAGGGCCCCATGAAGAGCGCCTCGTCATGGCAATTGGGGCACCAGGCGCCGCCGAGGGTGATGACGACGACCTTGCCCTTGTAGCGCGGGTCGGACAGCGAAATCATCTGGCCGCTGCTGGTCGGGAAGCGGAAGCTCAACCGGTCGGCGCCGGGCTTCTCGACCGCCACCGCTTCCATGCTTTCGCCTTTGGCGCGCCGTGCGGTCCACGCCGTTCCGGTGGTGCTGGTGGCGGCGAACTGGCGGCCGCTGAGCACACCATTGGCGAGGCTGGCCTTCCACAGCGCTGTAAAGCTGCCGTCGAAGGTGGACAGCGACAAATTGTTGCCGGAGATTTCGCCCGACAGATAGCGCGTGTCACCGCTCGGCAGTTGCACCGAGCCGCTGACCAGATTGCCGGTCTGCTTGAACTGCGCGAGGCCCGTGACCGGCGTCGCGCCCTGATAGCTGACCACCCATTTGCCGGTCAGATCAGCGGCCGGCTTTGCTGGTGACGGCGTGAAGCGATAGGTGTCGCGGGTGCCGGTGGCCGCCAAAGTCGCTGGCCCGGTGGCCCGTTTCACATCGGCGCGGCCGGTCAAGCGATCATCGGTGCCATGGGTCAGCACCAGTTTGCTGTTGTAGGAGGGAAAGGACAGCGTGATGACGTTGCCATCGACGCTGATGTTTTCAACGCGCAGTTTTTCCGGCGGATTGCGCAGATAGGCGACCGGGCCCGTCTTGCCCTTGGCGACTTCGAGGCCAAACGGCAGGCTGCCGCCGGGATGATCGAGTGTCACGCGCCAGACGCCATACGGCGATGGCGCAGCGGCCATGGCGCCGGCGGCAAGGCCGGCGGCGGTGAAAACGGCGAGGCCGAAGCTGGCAAGACGGATCGGATGCATGGGTGAACCTGTGGCAAATCTCAAACCGCCATTTGACGCGCCAAAACCGCCAAGGCCAAGCAGCAAGTTTTGGCAGTGCAAAAGGCCGGCTATGCCATCGCCATCAATTGCGACGGGAACGGCGCCGCCAATGGCAAGGCATCGGCAAGCGGTGCCGCCAGCCAGCGGTGAAAATCCTCGGGATGAAGGATGACCGGCATCGCCTTGGGATGCACGGCGCCGACAAGGGTATTGGGTTCGCAGGTCAACATCGCAAAACATGGCTTTGCATCGTTGAGCAGATCGACCGGCCCCGGCCGCCACACCCCGGCAAAGGCAAACACCGGCTGCGACGGCACGCTGAACCAGCGCGCTCGCTTGGCACCCTTCTCGCCTTCCCATTCGCAGAATTCGCTCGCCGGAATCAGACACCGCCGCGCCGGATTGTTGAGTGCCGACCGCCAGAACGGGCTGGCGAGATTGCGCAGATTGGTCACCGGGTTGCGGACACCTGCGGGCGGCGGAAAGCCCCAGACCATCGTGCCGGCGATGCGGCGATCACCTTCATTGCGTACCACCATCGCCGGCCGTTTCGGAAAGATATCCAGCGGCGGCAGCGTGATGTCGGCCTCGAAGGGAATCCCCATGGCGAGGGCAATTTCCTGGGCCGCACCGCGCAAGCGGTAGTTGTTGCACATGCGCCAAGTCTATCGGGGTTGAGACGCGGGCGACAAGTCGCTATATCGCGCCGCTTCCCGACCCTTTGGGGCCGCCCTTGGCGTTGCCGGTGTCCGCTTCTTTGACGCCGCACGGAGATGAGACAATGACGATCACCGCCCTGATGCCCGTCTATGGCCGTTGCGAGGTCGAGCCGGTGCGCGGGGATGGCTGCTATCTGTACGACGCGCAGGGTCGCGAGTGGCTGGATTTCGCCAGCGGCATCGCTGTCAATCTGCTCGGCCACGGCCATCCGCATCTTGTCGGCGCAATCCAGAAGCAAGCCGCCACGCTGATGCACACGTCGAACCTTTACAAGGTGCCGGCGCAGACGGCGCTGGCCGAGCGGCTGGTCGCGCTGACCTTTGCCGACACGGTGTTCTTCACCAATTCGGGTGCCGAAGCGATCGAATGCGCGGTCAAGACCTGCCGCAGCTTCCAATATGCCGCCGGCCACCCGGAAAAGTTCCGCATCCTGACATTCTCGAACGCCTTTCACGGCCGCACGCTGGCGACGATCGCTGCGACCAACCAGGAAAAGATGCGCAAGGGCTTCGAGCCGCTGCCCGACTGGTTCCACGTCCTGCCGTTCAACGATCTCGACGCCGTCAAGGCGGCCATCGACCCGTCAATTGGTGGCATCCTCGTTGAACCCGTCCAGGGTGAAGGTGGCATTCGCCCGGCGACACAGGAATTCCTGAAGGGCCTGCGCGCGCTGTGCGACGAGCATGGCCTGATGCTGATTCTCGACGAAGTCCAGTGCGGTGTCGCCCGCACCGGTACGCTGTTCGCCCATGAACAATATGGCATCACGCCCGATATCATGGCGATCGCCAAGGGCATCGGCGGCGGCTTTCCGGTCGGCGCCTGCCTCGCCACCGAGCATGCGGCGCAGGGCATGGTCATCGGCACCCATGGCAGCACCTATGGCGGCAACCCGCTCGCCATGGCCGCCTGCCAGGCGGTGCTCGATGTTGTTACCGAGCCGGCGTTCCTTGTGCATGTCAACGACATGGCCGCGCGTTTGCGCGCCGCGTTGGAACAGATGATCCCCAACCACGACGATCTGTTCGAAAGCGTGCGTGGCACCGGGCTGATGATGGGCCTCAAGCTCAAGTCCGACAGCCGGGCATTCGTCAACCATGCGCGCAGCCATGGCATCCTGACCGTTGCCGCCGGCGACAATGTCGTCCGTCTGCTGCCGCCGCTGATCATCGAGGAACATCACATCCGCGAATGCGTTGACCGCCTGTCGGCGGCAGCGCGCGCCTATACCCCGGCGGTTGCCGCCTGACCTGTTCGTTTTGCCGCCCCGGCGCCTGCCGCCGGGGTTGAAGGTTTGATTCCATGCCGCATTTTCTCGATCTCGCCACCCCCAAAGCGGCGGGCCTTCGCGCCATTCTTGATGAAGCACATCGGCGCAAGGCCGCCCGCGCCGGCATGCCCCGCGGTGCCGTCGATGCCGATGCGCCGCTGGCCGGCCATGTGCTGGCGATGATCTTTGAAAAGCCGAGCACGCGCACCCGCTTCAGCTTCGACATGGGCATCCGCCAGCTCGGCGGCAGCAGCATCGTCACCTCGGCCGGCGACATGCAGTTGGGCCGCGGCGAGACGATCGAGGACACCGCCCGGGTGCTCGGCCGCATGGTCGATGCGGTGATGCTGCGCAGCAACAGCCATTCGACGCTTGAAACACTCGCCGAACACGCTGGCGTGCCGGTGATCAACGCCCTCACCGACATCAGCCATCCGTGCCAGGTGATGGCCGATATCATGACCTTCGAAGAACGTACCGGGCGGCCGGTGGCCGGCAGCACCTGGGCCTATCTTGGCGATGGCAACAACATGGCCAATTCGCTGATCGAAGCCGCATCAGTGCTGGGGTTCGATCTGCGTCTCGGCGTGCCGCACGGCTATGATCCCGATCAGGCGGTGATGGCGACGGCCGGGTGCCGTGGTGGCAGCATCGATCTGGTGCGCTCGGCGTCGGCGGCCGTCGATGGTGCCGAAGTGGTGGTGACAGACACCTGGGTGTCGATGGGCCAGACCTCGGCCAAGGAAAAGCTGGCGGCAATGATGCCGTTCCAGGTCACCGAGGCGGTCATGGCCAAAGCGCAGCCGAACGCACTGTTCCTGCATTGCCTGCCGGCGCACCGCGGCGAGGAAGTGACCGCCGCGGTAATCGATGGCCCGCAGTCCGCTGTTTGGGACGAAGCGGAGAACCGCCTGCACATCCAGAAGGCGATCCTGCTCTGGTGTCTCGGCAAGCTGTGATGGAGGGCCTCGCCCCGATTGCCGACCGCGCGCTGGGCTTCAGCGTGGCAGCACGCGATGTGCGTGGCCAGATGATCCGCCTCGATACCACGCTCAATGCCGTATTGGCCGCCCACGCCTACCCCGATCCGCTGGCGCGGCTGCTCGCCGAAGCGTTGACCGTCACGGCGTTGCTCGGCGCGGTGCTGCGCAAGGACGACGGCCAGTTGACGATGCAGGCACAGGCGCGTGGTGGCGCCATCGATCTGCTGGTCTGCGATTATCGCGCCGGCGCGGTGCGGGGCTATCTCAACTTCGATCCCGAGGCTGCGATCACCGCCGGAATGACGCTGGAGGAACTGTTCGGCGAGGGCCATCTGGCGATCACGCTCGACCAGACCGCGGCGAGCGAGCGCTATCAGGGGATCGTGCCGCTGGAAGGTGCCAGCATCGCCGAAGCCATCGAAGGCTATTTCGCCAATTCGGAGCAATTGCCGACGCTGATCAAGACGGGCGTTGCCGGCGATGCCGAAACCGGCTGGATCGCCGGCGGGCTGCTCGTTCAGCATCTGGCGCGGCGCGAACTGGGCGGCGAGCGTCTCGATGTCGCCGACCTCCACCCCGATTGGCAGCATGTCGCGACGCTGGCGCAAACCACCACTGTGGCGGAATTGACCGACCCTGATCTGCCGGCCGAAACCCTGCTGTGGCGGCTGTTCCACGAGGAATCGGTGCGCATCAGCGAAGGCGCCACGCCCGGCCGCGGTTGCCGCTGCAATGTCGCGCACATCCAGAGCGTTCTCGAAAGCTTTCCCGAAAGCGAGCGGATCGAAATGCGCGGCGATGACGGCCTGATCGGCGTCGATTGCCAATTCTGTTCGAAGGTGTGGCGGATCGCGGCATGACGGCTGGCAAGCGCCTCGCCGTGGTGCTGTTGTCGGGCGGGCTCGATTCGACGACCGTTGCGGCGATGGCAAAGGCCGACGGTTATCGCCTGCTGGCGCTGACGATTGATTACAACCAGCGTCACCGGATCGAGCTTGAGCATGCGGCGCGGGTGGCGACGGCGCTGGAGGCGGAACGCCATATCGTGCTGCCGCTCGATCTGCGCGGCTTTGGCGGATCGGCGCTGACCGCCGATATCGATGTGCCCAAGACCGGCGTCGAGCCGGGGATTCCCGTCACCTATGTGCCGGCGCGCAACACGATCTTCCTGTCGGTGGCGCTGGGCTGGGCGGAAGCGGCTGGCGCGCGCGATCTGTTCATCGGCGTCAACGCGCTCGATTATTCGGGCTATCCCGATTGCCGGCCGGACTTCATCGCGGCGTTCGAAGCCATGGCCAACACCGCCACCAAGGCTGGCGTGGAGGGCGCGCATTTCCGAGTCCACACGCCGCTGGCGGCAATGTCCAAGGCCGATATCGTCCGCGCCGCGGCTGCGGTCGATGCGCCGCTGGCGCTGACCTGGAGCTGTTACGACCCGACGCCGACCGGCAAGCCCTGCGGCGAATGCGATTCGTGCCGGCTGCGCGCCAAGGGCTTTGCCGAAGCCGGCGTTGCCGATCCGGCGCTATGACCTACGCGGTAAAAGAGCTATTCCTGACGCTGCAAGGCGAAGGCGCGCAAACCGGCCGCCGTACGGTGTTCCTGCGCTTTGCCGGCTGCAATCTGTGGACGGGGCGCGAGCAGGACCGCGGCGCCGCCGTCTGCAGCTTCTGCGACACCGATTTCGTCGGCACCGATGGTGAAGGTGGCGGCAAGTTCGCTGATGCCGAAGCGTTGGCCGACGCGGCCGCGGCCTGCTGGGGCCATTATCCCGAGCATCGCCTGGTTGTCTGCACCGGCGGCGAGCCGTTGCTGCAACTCGATCCGCCGCTGATCGCTGCGTTGCACGCCCGCGGTTTTGAAATCGCCATCGAGACCAACGGCACGCAGGAGGCGCCGCCAGGGATCGACTGGATCTGCGTCAGCCCCAAGGCCGATGCGCCGCTGAAGCTGACACGCGGCAACGAACTGAAGCTGGTGTTCCCACAGGCCAAGGCGATGCCCGAACGTTTCGAGGCACTCGATTTCGCGCACTTCTTCCTGCAACCGATGGACGGCCCCAACCGCGAGGCCAACACCCAAGCAGCGATTGCCTATTGCCTCGCCCATCCGCGCTGGCGGCTGGGGTTGCAGACGCACAAGGTGACTGGCCTGCCCTGATCGTTCAGGGCTTGAGCTTCTCCGCGGCAATCCAGGCCTTCATTTCGCTTTCCATCGCGGGCAGCGGCACCGATCCCATGTTGAGCAGCGTGTCATGGAAACGACGCTGATCAAATTTCGGGCCCAACTCTGCCTCGGCCAGCCCGCGCAACTCGCGCATCTTCAATTCGCCGAGCTTGTAGGCCAGCGCCTGCCCCGGCCAGCTGATGTAGCGATCGACCTCGTTTTCGATATCAAGCTGCGCTAGTGCCGTATGGCTGGCAAGATAGTCGATCGCCTGTTGGCGGCTCCAACCCATCGAATGGATGCCGGTGTCGATCACCAGCCGCGCCGCGCGCCACATCTCGAACGTCTCGCGGCCGAACTCGTCATAGGGCGTTTCATACATGCCGAGCTTGGTGCCGAGCCATTCGGTGTACAGCCCCCAGCCTTCGCCATAACCCGAGAAATAGGTTTCGCGGCGGAACGGCGGCCGGTCTGGTGCCTCCAGCGCCATCGCCGCCTGGTGGCTGTGGCCCGGCACACATTCGTGAAGGACCAGCGCGGTCAGATTATAAAGCGGCCGCGATTTGAGGTCATAGGTGTTGAACAGGCACGCCGACAGGCCGCCGCGGCCGGAAGTGTAGATCGGCGCAATCGCATCGGGCACCGGGCGGATGGTGAAGCGATAGCGCGGCAGGGTGGTGAAAACGTCCTTCAACTTGCCGTCCATGCGCTTGGCGACATAGGCGGCAAAGCCGAGCAATTCCGCGGGCGTTCGCGCATAAAATTGCGGATCGCTGCGCAGGAACTGCAGGAATTCGGGGAAACTTCCCTTGAAGCCGGTCTTGGCGATCGTTGCCTTCATATCGGCATCGATCCGCTCGACCTCCTTCAGCCCGATGGCATGGATCGCCTCGGGACCGAGATCGAGCGTGGTATATTCGCGAATCTGGTCGCGGTAGAAGGCCGGCCCATCGGGCAGGTCCGCCGCTGCAATGGTCGTCCGCGCCGCCGGCATGTAATCGTTACGCAAGAAGCCCAGCAGCCGCGTGTAGGCCGGCACGGCGACGCCATCGATCAGCTTCGTCGCGTCGGCGCGCAGCGCCGCCTGATCGGCAGCCGGGATCGAATCCGGCATCGTCTTGAAGGGTTCGTACAGCGGGTTGTCGGTACCCGGACGGGTAAAGGGCGCGATCGTCGTGTCGCGGCCCTTCAGGGTCGCTTGCGGCACCGTGTAACCACGCGCCATGCCGGCGCGCATGTTGGCGATATTCTCGTCGAAATAGCGCGGAACGTCGGCAAGACGCTTCAGATAGCGGCGATATTCGGCGGCATTCTCAAGCGCCGAATAGGGCTTCACTTCACCCCAGAAGAAGGTGTCGCTGTTGAGCGGCGCCTCATAGGTACGCCAGCCGATATTGGCGACTTGGGCGCGCAGTGATTCGGCGAGCACCGCTTTGTTGAGACGCGCTTCCGGTGACAGATCGGCGTCCGGGATAGCCGCCATCTGATCGATGGCCTTTTGCCAATAGGCCTTGCGTCGTGTCCAATCCGCCGGCGTCACCCCCGGAAAGCGGTCACCATCCTTGGTGCGCAGACCTTCCATAATGTTGGCGAACTCGTTCAGCCGCCATGTCCATTCGGCGTCGTAGATCGCTTGCAATCGCTGGTCGGCGGCGGTGGGCGTCGCGGTGCTTGTCGCCGCGAATGCCGGTGTCACTATCGGCGACAGGCCGGCCAGTGCCAGCGCCAGAAAGACTGCCTTCATTGTCACCCCCGCCCGCGATAACCCGGCACGCCCTGATCGGGGAGCCATAGCCCTGCCGGCGGTGGACCCGATTGCCAGAACACATCGATCGGGATGCCGCCGCGCGGATACCAATAGCCACCGATGCGCAGCCATTTCGGCGCCATTTCGGCAAACAGCCGCTGGCCGATGCCGACGGTGCAATCTTCATGAAAGCCGGCGTGGTTGCGGAACGAGCCGAGAAACAGCTTCAGCGATTTCGATTCAACGATTGTCGCGGCCGGCACATAGTCAATGACGAGATGAGCAAAATCGGGCTGGCCGGTGACGGGGCAGAGCGAGGTGAATTCGGGCACCGCAAAACGCACCAGATAATCGCTGCCGGGGCGTGGATTCGGCGGATAATCGAGCACGGCAGCATCCGGCGAGGCCGGCAGGGTGGACGTCTGGCCGAGGTGAAGCGTCGCTGTCATCGAAATACCGTCACAAAAGGCGATTCTTGCCGGATGACATGACGCCTCGCCGCCACTATGTCACGCTCCAACGAACAAGATTCCCGGGAGCGAATGATGAACCTGCTGGTTACGACCGAGTGGCTGGCGTCCGAACTTGGCAAGACCGACATCCGCGTCATCGACGCGACGATGTTCCTTGCCGGCCATGGTC
>JAAFIT010000209.1 GCA_013298745.1 Sphingomonadales bacterium | reverse complement strand
TGCAGATATCAAGGGGGCAATCGCATCGTCGACGGCCGCCTGTGACATCACGGCACAGATGCGCCGGACTTGCGGGCATTACGGGCAGCCCCACGCCTCCACAAAACTTTCGTTCCTGCGGCGCGGTGGTTGCGGTAACAGATAATCATCACGGCGAAACAGGACGAAATGACAATGAAGATGCGCTCGATCATGTTGATGGCCGGCCTTGTGACGGCGGTGCCCGCTGCAACGCAGCCAGCACCCGCTGCGATGGCGCCGACAGCGCCAATGCAGATGCCACCCGGCTATCTCACCGGTAAGCCGCCGATCGACATCCTCAAGCTGCTGCCGGCACCGCCGGCGCCGGGCAGCGTGCAGGACGTCGCCGATCGCACCGCCTACGCAGTCAGCGCCGCAGGCGTCGGCGGGCCGGAATGGCAAGCGGCAATCGCCCAGCTGAGCCCCAACAGTCCGCAATTCATGGCGGCCTTATCGTGTGCGGTAGGCGCCCAGCTATCACCGAAAACCACCCCGGCGACGATCGCTATGGTCGCGCGCGCCGGTGTGGACATGATCGCCCCGATGACAATCGCCAAGGAGCACTATGCCCGCGCACGGCCATTTACCACTGACAGGGGTGAAGCCTGCGACCCCATCAGCAAGGATGGCGTTGGCGCCCGGCTTGGCTATGCCTATCCCAGCGGCCACAGCGGCATCGGCTGGCTGTGGGCGCTGATGCTTTCGGACGCCGCACCGGCACGCGCCGACACCATCCGCAGATTCGGCCAGGCCACTGGCGATTTGCGGATCGCCTGCCGGGTGCACTGGCTGAGCGATGTCGCCAGCGGCCGGATCCTCGCGACATCGGTCTATCAGCGCATTGCCGCCGAGCCCGAATATCAGGCCGATCTGGCACGCGCCAAGGCCGAGCTGGCCGCGGCACCCCCCTTCGTCTGCAAGGGTTAGGCGTTACGGCGCAATTGCCGCAGCGGGTGGAAACGCGCCTTGTCATCGCCATATCGGGGTCGCAATTGGCCGCTAATGCAGCGACCTGAGATGCTGACCCACCGGGATGCCATGACTGTTCAAGCCACCAACCACGCTGCGGCCTTTGCGGCGACACCCGCGATCAAGCGCGCCGATGACACCGCGATGATCAAGATCGCGGCGCAGCTGGCGCGCGAATTCGCCGTCGCCAAGCCCGCAATCTATTGGGCAGATTTTGGCGCGTCTGCCGTGCTCGGTTATGGCGCCCTGGCGCTGGCGATCATGGCGACCGGCTGGGTGCAGGGCCTCGCTATCATCGTCGCGGTGCTGGCGCTGTATCGCGCCGGGCTGTTCATCCACGAGATTTCGCACCTGCGCCCCGACGCGGTTCCAGGCTTCCGCACCGCCTGGAATATCGTCATCGGCGTGCCATTGCTGGTGCCGTCGTTCATGTATGAAGGCGTCCACAGCCTCCACCACACCCGCATCCGCTATGGCACGGCCGAAGACCCCGAATATCTGCCGCTGGCGCTGATGAAGCCCTGGACCGTGCCGGTGTTCGTGCTCGTCTCCGCCCTGGCGCCGCTCGCCGTGTTGCTGCGCTATGGCATCCTGTCACCGCTGTCGCTGGTTTATCCGCCGCTGCGCCAGACGCTGGTGGCGCGCTATTCGTCGCTGTCGATCAACCCGGATTTCCGCCGCCGCATGCCGGAGGGCGATTTCGCCCGCCACTGGGTGATCTGGGAAACCGCCGCTAGCCTGTGGGCGATGGCCATCATCGCCGGGGTCGCCACCGGCATCATCCCGCTGCGCGCCTTTCTGATCACCTTCGGCGTTGTTTCGGGTGTCACCGTGTTCAACCAGATCCGCACGCTGGTCGCGCATCTGTGGGAAAATGACGGCGAACCGTTGAGCGTTACCGGCCAGTATCTCGACAGCGTCAACGTGCCGCCACCCGGCCTGTTGCCGGCGCTGTGGGCGCCGGTTGGCCTGCGTTACCACGCGCTCCACCATCTGCTGCCGGGTGTGCCCTATCATTCGCTCGGCGAAGCGCATCAGCGATTGATCGCGGCGATGCCGGCGGGGTCGGCTTACCATCAGGGCAATTATCCCGGCCTGTTCGGGCTGGTGGTGCGGTTGGTCAAGGGCGCCAAGGCTTGATGCCGCCGGCGACTGGGGCCATTGGCCCCAGACCCCTTTTCCCTCTTACGCTGCTGCGTTGAACGGCTTGTCCTTGTCGGGGCGCAAGTCACCCGGAAGCCCGAGCACGCGCTCCGCGATGATGTTGCGCAGGATCTCGTCGGTGCCGCCGGCGATGCGCAAGCCGGCCGCGCCGAGGTAGCTGCCCTGCAGCTTGGCCAGTTCCGGATCGGCGTCGGCGCCGGCGACAAAGCCGTCACCACCGGCCAGATCGAGCGCAAAGCTCGCCATTTCCTGCATCGTCTTGGCGACGACGACCTTGGAAATGCTCTGCTCCGGTCCCGGCATCTGGCCGCGTGACAGCGCCGAAAGCGCGCGCATCTGGGTCAGCTTGATGCCCTGATCGTTGATATAGCTCTGGGCGATGCGCTGGCGGACGTCGCCGGCTTCGATCGCCGGGCCGCCGACCGGGGCCTCGACACCCTTGGCAAGCTTCATCAGCGTTTCATAGCCCGGGGCATGCCGCGGCTTGCCGCCGACGGCGAGGCGTTCGTGCATGAGGGTGGTCAGCGCCACCTTCCAGCCATCGCCAACGGCGCCGAGGCGGTGCGAATCCTTCACGCGGACGCCGGTGAAGAAGACCTCGTTGAAATCACTGCCGCCCGACATCTGCTTGATGCCGCGCACTTCCATGCCCGGCGCCTTCATGTTGACGATGAACATCGTCAGGCCCTTGTGCTTGGGCACATTCGGATCGGTGCGGGTGACGACGATGCCGTAATCGCTGGCATGGGCAAAGCTGGTCCAGACCTTCTGGCCGTCGATGACCCATTCATCACCATCCTTGACGGCGCGGGTGCGGATCCCAGCAAGATCGGAGCCGGCCGAGGGTTCGGAGAACAGCTGGCACCAGACTTCTTCGCCGACCAGCGCCTTGGGCACATAGCGTTCAGCAACTTCGGCGCTGCCATGGGTGAAGACGGTCGGGATGCACATGCCGAGGCCGATCGAATAGAGGCCCGACGGCGCGTGGAAGCGGCTTTCTTCCTGCCCAAAGATGATTGACTGCATGGGACCGAGACCCTGGCCGCCAAAGGCCTTGGGCCAGGTGATGCCGGTATAGCCGGCGGCGAACTTCTTCGCCTGCCACGCCTTGGAGCGCTTGATGAACTCGTCGAGCTTCCACGCCGTTTCCGGCGGCTCGCGATATTCGGCGGCGTTCTCTTCAAGCCAGGCGCGAACCTTGGCGCGATATTCGGCTTCTTGCGGGGTGTCGTTGAAGTCCATGGTCGGTTCCCTAGAAATCTGAATGCAGTCTGCCAGCTATGCCGGCGGCTTACGCTGCGGCGCGGTTACGCACCTCGAGCGCGCGGACCAGCCGGTCCGCCCACCAGCCGCGCGGGCCGAGTGCGGCGGCCGCGGCACGAGCGCGGCGGTAGTAGAATTGGCAATCGCTTTCCCAGGTGAAGCCGATGCCGCCGTGCAACTGCACGGTTTCTTCGGCCGTGAAGCTGAGGGCATCGAGGCTGGCGACGCGGGCCGCGGCAGCGGCCTGGCGCAGTTCGGCGCCCTGCGTATCGATCATCGCGACGCCGTGCAGGGCATGGGCGCGGGCGATTTCGATCTTGATATACATGTCGGCGCACTTGTGCTTGACGCCCTGATAGCGGCCGATGGTCTGGCCAAAGGCGACGCGCGTCTTGGCATATTCGACCGTCATGTTCATCGCCGCAGCAGCGGTGCCGATGGCTTCATAGGCAAGGATGACCGCGGCGCGATCGAGCCAGGCCTGATAGTGCGAGGCATCGCCAAGCGGCTCGGCAGCAACGCCATTCAGCGTCAACCGGCCGTGGCGGCGAACGAGATCGAGCGTTTCGACGGTTTCAACCTTGGCAGCCTTCAGATCGACGATCCAAAGCGACGGGCCATCGGCGCCGGCGGCGGCGACAATGGCGAGGTGCGCGCCGGGCAGATCGGCCACCGGGGCCTTGACGCCGTTGAGCTTGCCGCCGCTGGCGGTGATGGCGACGGTGGCGGGGGTGACCGCGCCGGGTTCGTTCCACGCCGGGACAGCGATGATGCTGCCATCGGCGATGCCGGGGAAATACTTCGTGTGCTGTGCTTCGGTTCCGGCGATGAGCAGCGCTTCGGTAGCGAGCAAGGTCGATACCAGCGGCACGACGGCGAGCGCGCCGCCGGCCGCTTCAGCGAGCTGGCAGCTTTCCTCGGCGCTCATGCCGAGGCCGGCATGCGCTTCGGGAACGCGCGCCGCGGTCCAGCCGAGGCCGGCAATTTCGGCCCAGAGGCCGGTATCGAAATCGGGTGCGTCCTTGGACATCGCCTTGCGGGCCGCAGTGGTGCCGGCCTTGTCGGCGAACAGCTTTTTCGCCTGGTCGCCAAGCGCCTTGGCATCGTCCGAAAAATCGAAATTCACGTAAGCGACTCCCCAATCGTGTTCGGGCGACCTTACCTTAACGTCAACCGGGTTCAACCTCGCGTTTCGGGGGGTGCGATCCGGTGGGCCGCAAGATAGTCGTAGTCGGCACGGCAAGCGTCGGCAACGGCTTGCGCTTCGGCATCAAGCACGATCGGCTTGGTCTCGGGCGCCCCGTAACCGGTGGAGGCTTCGACCGATTCGTACCAATGCGAGGCCCAGATGCCGTCGGTTTCGCGACGACCCGGCGCCCAGTGCAGCATCGCCGGATCAAAGGCGATCCCGAGCGCGGCGCACAAGGCCGCGAGCATGGTCGCCGGGTCGTTAAGGATGTCGGCCGAATCGATCACCGGCGGCGCCTTGCCAAGCCGATCGGCCTCACGATCAAAATACTGCCGCTGGCGGGCGACGCCGAGGTGATCGGGCCGCACCGCGACGCGCTTGACGGCGTAACTGGCGACGACCCGCGCCGGATCGCGGATCAGAAAGGCATGGGTGTGGGCAGCCAGATCACC
>JAAFIT010000208.1 GCA_013298745.1 Sphingomonadales bacterium | reverse complement strand
CGGCGGCAACGTCAAATATGACAATGACGACTGGACCGCGATCGGCGATATCGGCTGGTCGAAGATCGATCGCAGCGAACTGACGCTCGAAACCTATTCGGGCACCGGCCGCAACGCGGTTGGCGCCACCGACGACATCACCTTCCAGATGACCGATCGCGGCGCGATCTTCACGCCGAAGCTCGATTATTCCAACCCCAGCCTCATCAAGCTGACCAGCCCGCAGGGTTGGGGCGGTGATGTCGCCGGCACCCCCGGCAACCCGGGCATCAAGAATGGCCAGGACGGCTATTACAATGATCGCAGCATCACCGACGAGCTGCTGTCGCTGCGCGCCAGCCTCGAACGCAAGCTCGATGGCCCGATCAGCGCCATCCAGGCCGGCGCCAACTACACCGATCGCAAGAAGTCACTGACGCCGGACGAATATTTCCTCGGGCTGAAGGCCAACACCGATGGCTTGACCAGCGTTGCCGTGCCGAGCGACCAGTTGCTGGCGCCGTCGCAGCTGGGCTTCCTCGGCCTTGGCCCGGTGATCAGCTATGATCCGCTCAAGCTGGTCAATTCGGGCATCTACAACTTCGTTCGTAACCCCAATGCCGATGTGAACACCAAGGGCTGGGATGTGAGCGAAAAGATCATCACCGCCTGGGTGATGGGCAAGGTCGATGCCGAAATGGGTGATAACCGCCTGACCGGTAACTTCGGCGTGCAGATGGTCAGCGTCGATCAAAGCTCGACCGCGCTGGTGTCGTCGGGTTCGGGCGCGACTGTCACTTCGACGTTGCGCACCGATGGCGCCAAGTACACGGACTTCCTGCCGTCGTTCAATCTGTCGCTGCGCACGCCTGACGATCTCGTCGTGCGCTTCGCGATGGCCCGCCAGATGGCGCGGCCGCGGCTCGACGACATGCGCGCTGCCATCAATTACAATTACAATCTGTCGCTCAGCCAGACGCCCGGCGTCACGCCGTGGAGCGGCGGCGGCGGCAACCCGCGCTTGCGTCCGTGGCGCGCCAACGCCATCGATCTCAGTGTTGAAAAATACTTCAACGCCGATGGCTATGTCGCGCTCGCCGGCTTCTACAAGGATCTGAAGAGCTACATCGTCAACGTCGCGCAGCCGTTCGATTTCACCGGCTTCCCGATCCCCGCCGGCACCCCGGAGCCGCTGACCCGCCAGGGCGAAGTGACCCAGTGGACCAATGGCCAGGGTGGCAATCTGTGGGGCGCTGAACTTTCAGGCCAGTTGCAGCTTTCGGCGCTGTCCGACGGCCTTGAAGGCTTTGGCCTCAACGGCTCGGTTGCTTACACCAAGAGCAACGTTGCGGCGACGCCGGGTGGCCCGACCACCGATCTGCCGGGCTATTCGCGTTGGGTGACGAACCTGACCGCCTTCTTCGAAAAGGACGGCTTCTCGGTGCGCGGCTCGATGCGCTCGCGGTCGTCGTACCTTGGCGAACTGCGTGGCTTTGGCGGCGGCAACGAGCGTCGCCGGGCCAAGGGTGAAGTCATCGTCGACGCGCAGATGGGCTACACCATCCAGAGCGGGTCGCTCGAAGGCCTCGGCATCCTGTTCCAGGCGCAGAACCTCACCAACGCGCCCTTCGCCACCTTCGATCCGAGCGGCGAAGACCGGATCATCGATTATCAGCGCTATGGCCGCCGCTATCTGTTGGGCGCGACCTACAAGTTCTGATGATCGGGCGCTAACGTCCCCCTTCCTCCGCGCCGCGTTGGCGCGGAGGTTTTTTCTGGCAGGGCCTCGCATGATCACCGCCATCATGACCAGCGCACGCTCGGGTAAGGCGGCGCTGACAGGCATTTTGCGGCCATGACGGTCGCGGCCATCCGTGACATCGTCATCGTCGGCGGCGGTACCGCCGGCTGGATGACTGCGGCGGCACTGGCGCGGTTCCTCGAAACAACGCGCGGTGGCTGGCGGGTGACGCTGGTCGAATCGGACGACATCGGCACGGTCGGTGTGGGCGAGGCGACGATCCCGCAGATCCGGCTGTTCAACGCCGGGCTCGGCATCGACGAGGATGAATTCCTCCGCGAAACACAAGGCAGCATCAAGCTCGGCATCGAATTCGATGGCTGGCTGCGTCCCGGCCACCGCTACATGCACGCCTTTGGGCCCACCGGGCGTGATCTGGGGTTGATCGGCTTTCACCATTACTGGCTGCGCGGTCGGGCGCTCGGCGATGCCGCGCCGTTCGGTGCCTATAGCTACAACGAGGCTGCGGCCTATGCCGGGCGCTTCATGCGCGGCGACAATCCGGCGACGGCGCTGCCACCGCTGGTTCACGCCTATCATTTCGATGCCGGCCTCTATGCGGCGTATCTGCGGCGCTATGCCGAGGCGCGCGGCGTGGTGCGCTTCGAAGGCCGGATCGCCGGGGTAACGCGCGACGGGATGAGCGGCGACATCGACACGCTGATCCTCGAGGATGGTGCGACGGTGTCCGGCCAATTGTTCATCGATTGCTCGGGGTTTCGCGGGCTACTGATCGAACAGACGCTCGGTGCCGGCTATGAAGATTGGTCGGAATGGCTGGCGTGTGATCGCGCCATGGCGGTGCCGTGCGCTTCGGCGGGCGATTTCACGCCCTATACCCGATCAACGGCACGGCCCGCCGGCTGGCAATGGCGCATCCCGCTGCAACACCGCACCGGCAATGGCTATGTCTATTCGAGCGCTCACCTGTCCGATGACGAGGCGGCGGCGACCTTGCTCGCCAATCTCGATGGCGAAGCGCTCGCCGATCCGCGCCCGCTGCGCTTCACCGCCGGCCGCCGGAAGGCGGTGTGGGTGAAGAATGTCGTCGCCATCGGGCTTTCGTCGGGCTTTCTCGAACCGCTCGAATCGACGAGCATCCATCTCATCCAGTCCGGCATTGCGCGGCTGTTGCAGTTCCTGCCCGACATGCGGATCGACCCGGTAGCGGTGGCCGAATTCAACCGGCTTTCGGCGTGGGAAATCGAGCGCATCCGCGATTTCATCATCCTCCACTACAAGGCGACCGAACGCGCCGACACGCCGTTCTGGCGCCGCGCTCGCGACATGGCCATCCCGCCGGAGCTTGCGGAGCGCATTGCGCTGTTCCGCGCCACCGGCCAGATCCGGCGCGATCAGGACGAATTGTTCACCGAACTGGCCTGGTCGCAGGTGATGATCGGTCAGGGGATTGTCCCTGCCGCGCATCACCCGCTCGCGCGGCTGCTCGGCGACGATGACATTCAGGGCTTTCTAGGCACGCTGCGGCAGGCAATCGCCGGCGCCGTGGCGACATTGCCCAGCCATAGCGATTTCCTGCGTTCGAACCGGAGCCAACATCGATGAAGCCGCTTCTTGCCGCGCTGCTGGCGCTTGCTGCGTTTCCGGCTGGCGCCGCCCCCGCCGGCGATTACCGCGCCCGGCTGGCGTCGGACGAGATCATCTATTTCGTGCTGCCCGACCGCTTCGAAAACGGCACCCCTGTGAATGATCGCGGCGGGCTCAAGGGTGACCGGCTGGTGACGGGTTTCGATCCGACGTCGAAGGGCTTTTACAATGGCGGCGACCTCAAGGGCCTGACGTCACGCCTCGATTACATCGCCGGGCTGGGTGCGACGACAATCTGGCTTGGGCCCATTTTCAAGAACCGCCCGGTACAGGGCGGCCCGGGCACGGAATCCGCCGGCTATCACGGTTACTGGATCACCGATTTCACCCAGGTCGATCCGCATTTCGGCAGCAATGCCGAATTGAAGACGCTGGTCGATGCGGCGCACGCGCGGGGGATGAAGGTCTATCTCGACATCGTCACCAACCACACCGCCGATGTCATCCAGTACAGCGAATGCCCGGACAGTCTTTGCATGTTCCGCTCGCGTGGCGATTTTCCTTACAGCCGGTCCGTAAAGGGCGAGCCGATCAACCAGGGCTTTGCGGGCGACCATATCCAGACGCCTGAAAATTTCGCCAAGCTGACGCGGCCGGATTTCGCCTATACCCCCTATATTCCCAAGGGTTTGGAGCGCGCCAAGACGCCGGCCTGGCTCAATGATCCGATTTACTACCACAACCGCGGCGATTCGACCTTTCGCGGCGAAAGCTCGCAATTCGGCGATTTCGTCTCGCTCGATGATCTCGCCACCGAGCATCCCCGCGTTGTCCAGGGTTTCATCGATATCTATGGCGGCTGGATCGACGAATTCGGTGTCGATGGCTTCCGTATCGATACCGCCCAACATGTGAACCCGGAATTCTGGCAGGCCTTTGCCCCCGCCATGCTGGCACGCGCCAAGGCGAGGGGCATCCCCAATTTCGCGATCTTCGGCGAAGTGGCGGTTGAGGAGATGGACCCCGGTCGGTTGGCGCGCCATACGCGCGTCGACAAGCTGCCCGGCGTGCTTGATTTCGCCTTTTCGGCCGCTGCGGTGCAGGCCATTGGTGGCCCGGCGCCGACCAGCCTGCTGACGCGGCTCTATGCCGATGATCCGCTCTACGATGGCGGCTGGGCGATGGCGACGACCAACCCGACCTTCCTTGGCAATCATGACAAGGGTCGCTTCGGCTTTTACGTCCGCCAGGCCAACCCACGCGCCGACGACGCGGAGATCGCCGCACGCACGCTGCTCGGCAACGCCCTGATGCTGTTCGGGCGCGGTGCGCCGACGATCTATTATGGCGACGAACAAGGCTTTGCCGGTGATGGCAATGATCAGGATTCCCGCGAGACGATGTTCGCCAGCAAGGTGGCGAGCTACAACGACAACAAATTGATCGGCAGCACCGCCACCACCGCAACGGCGAATTTCAACCCCGATCACCCCTTCTACAAGGCACTCGCGGCGATGGCGGCGGTGCGCCACAGCGATGCCGCGCTGCGGCGCGGCCGGACGCTCGTGCGCCAATCAGGTGACACGCCGGGGATCTTCTCGTTCTCGCGCATCATTGATGGCGAACCGGGCGAAACCCTGGTGACCATCAACACCGCGACAACGGCGCAGACCGCCAATGTCCTTGTCGACCCCGCGTCGCAGAAATGGCGTCAGCTCAGCGGCAGTTGTGCCGCCACCTC
>JAAFIT010000207.1 GCA_013298745.1 Sphingomonadales bacterium | reverse complement strand
AAGGTCGAAGGTCACGGCTCAGGCCCTCGTCACCGCCGTCCCACAGCTCTGGCAATAGGGCGAGAAGGCGTTCTTGCGGGCGTTGCAACTGTGGCAATGTTCGAACAGGCCGATGCCGCAATGCGGGCAGAAATCGAGCGTCGGATCAGCGAGCTTCACCGGGCGCTCGCAGCCTGGGCAGACGCCCTTGTCGAGCCGGGCGAGCGCTGCGTCATAGCTCAGCGTTTCGCGGCGCGCCTGGTTGGGTTGGGCTTCGGCGAGCCGCTGTTCGGCGAGGTATTTGTTGAGCGCGATGATGGCATAGCGGCCGACGAGTACGGTGACGATAATGCCGACGCCAAAGCGGACATAGCCGCCATAGCTTGGCAGATAGGGCACCAGTTCGACGAAAAACGCAAAAAGCGCGAAGATAATGAAGCCCCAGACGAACGGCCACCATTTCGACTGGCGTTTGCGGGCGAACAGCCAGCCGGCGATGACGAGCAGCGGCAGGGTAAGGGCAAGACGATAGCCGAACACCCGCAGTTCGGACGTTCGCAACTCTGCTTCGTAACGCTCGCGGGCGGCTTTTGAGTAGGGCTCCATCCGCGCTTCGGCACGCGCTTGCGCCTGCCGCGCATCGAGCATGATCTGGCGCTGGGCTTCGGCATCGGTGCGCGCCTTGTCTTCGGCGGCCTTCAGCGCATCGAGCCGCGCCGTGCGGGCGATGAGCTCGACATCCTGGCCAGGGCGCTCGGTGGCGGTACGCGTCGCCACCCAATTGTCAAAGGTCTCGCGGCCCGAGATATACGCCTGTGATGTTGCCTGCAGGCGCAACTCGGCCTGATCGAGCGGCGGCTGCGCGGCCTCGGCGCGGGCAATCGCTGCATCGCGTTCAAGCCGCAGCGGCGCCACGGCCTTTTGATCGATGAAGTCCTCGATGGCGATCTTGCCATCGACCTGCGGCAGATCGCCGACGATGACATTGCCGAGCCCGATCAGGAAGCCGGCAAACACCAGCGCGATGACCCACAGGCCGCGGTTGAACCAGCGTTCGGACAGACGCAGCGATGTGCTCATGCGGCCCCCGTATAGCGGCGATACCATTCGACAAAGGCCGGAACCCCGACATTGAGGGGCGTCGCTGGATCATAGCCAAGGTCGCGCCGCGCCGGCGTGATATCGGCCCAGGTCGCGGTGACGTCGCCGGCCTGCATCGGCAGATAATCAAGGGCCGGGGTGATGCCGCAGGCATCGCCGATCAAGGCGACCAGCCGCCCCAGTTCCTCGGGGCTGTCGTTGCCGAGATTATAGACGGCATGCGGCGACAGGCTGCCGCCGGGCTTGGCCTTGCCGTCATCGGCGGGTGGCCGATCGAGCGTTGCCAGCACGCCGGTGACAATATCGTCGATATAGGTGAAATCGCGTGCATCTTGCCATGGTTGTAGATTGGCAGCGGCTGGCGCGCGAAAATCCGCTCGACAAAGCGCCACAGTGCCATGTCCGGCCGCCCCCAGGGGCCGTAGACGGTGAAGAAGCGCAGGCCGGTCATCGGGACGCGGTAAAGATGCGCATAGCTTTCGGCCATCAGTTCATTGGCCTTTTTCGTGGCGGCATAGAAGGACACCGGCGAATCGGCGCGCGCCTCGGCGTCAAAGGGCTGGGTGCTGGTGTCGCCATAGACCGATGATGACGAGGCATAGACGAAGTGGCGGACCTGCCGCTGGCGGGCAAGTTCGAGCAGTTCGAGATGGCCGACAAGGTTGCTGTGGCCATAGGCGCGCGGGTTTTCGATCGAGTATCTCACACCGGCCTGTGCGCCAAGGTGGACGATTCCGTCAATTTCCGAACCGGCAACGGCGTCGGCCAGTGCGGCCTGATCGGCAAAATCGATGGCATGAAAAGCGAAGTTGGCCTGCTCGCCGATCAAACCGCGCAGGCGCGCTGTTTTCAGCGCAACCGGATAATAATCGTTGAGATTATCGATGCCAATGACATGCTCTCCGCGCGCCAGCAGGGCACGAACGACATGGGCGCCGATAAAGCCGGCGGCTCCGGTGACCAACACAGACATGGCATCAAACCCTATCGAAAACGCTTGTCAGACTTGCGCGCGGACGTGCTTCGCGCCTAAAGCACTCTCCTAGTCGTAGTGGTGCAGGGAACGAAAGAGCGGATGTTCGCACTGACGCTTCTGGTGGCGGCCCTGTGCGGTTTCGGTTTCGCCGTGCTGGTCGGCAGCAACGCGATGCGAATCGGTCGTGGCCTCGATTTGCTCGATCTGCCGGACGGTGACCGCAAGCTCCATGCCCGAGCGACCCCCCTGGTTGGCGGTATTGCCGTTGGTGGAGCGTCGGTGGTGGGGGCATTGCTGTCGTTCTGGCAGGGTGCCGATAGCTACCTGTTGTGGCTTGTGGTGGCCGTTACAGTGATGTTCGGTATCGGCGTGGTTGATGATCGCCGCCACTTGCCGCCCGTCACCCGTTTGCTCGCCGCAGTTTCGCTGTTGTTGATCGTCATCGCTGTCGTGCCGGAATTCCGCGTCACCACCTTGCGGTTTGCCGCGATGTCACATGCCATGCCTCTGGGGCTTGCCGGTGGTGTGGTCTTTACCCTGCTCTGCCTTGTTGGCCTTCTCAATGCCGTCAATATGGCCGATGGCAAGGACGGCATTGTCGCCGGCATGGCGCTGGTATGGACGCTGGTCCTGGCGGCACACGCGCCACCGACTTTACTGCCCTTGCTGGTCGCAACGGGCGTCGCTTTGGCGGTCATCGGTGCCTACAACATGGCCGGCAAGCTGTTTCTGGGCGATGGCGGCAGCTATGCCGTTTCGGCCCTGTTCGGCCTGTTGGCGATCGTCATTTACAATGTACCAGGATCGGGCATGGCCGCCGATGATGTCGCCTTGCTCTTCGCGATTCCGGTGCTGGATACGATTCGCCTGATGGCAGCCCGAATGGCGCGTGGCCAGTCCCCGTTCACGGCGGGACGCGACCATCTCCATCATTTCATCTATGCGCGAATCGGTTGGCCCCTTGGTCTGGTCGTTTACCTCGCGCTTGTGGCATTGCCCAATGCCGGGGCCTTGCTGTGGCCGGGCTCTGGTTTTGCCTGGCTGGCCGTGAGTCTGGTCGCCTATGCTGCGATGATCCTGGCCTTGCGCGGCACCGCATCTGCAAGTGCCCCAGCGGAATAGGCCAGTGCGACATTGCGGCTTGGGTTTGATCCGCCACCATGTCGCTTTAGGGTTGCCCCGCGTCCGTCACTCTTCTAGGTCGCTCGGAATGCTTTGGGGCGTCGCCAAGCGGTAAGGCACCGGTTTTTGGTACCGGCATTCGTAGGTTCGAATCCTGCCGCCCCAGCCAGTTCTGTTTCATCTTTCAGAAAACTTACAAACGTTCAGGCTAAAATGCTTAGACGGGTTCCAAGGACAGGCTCCTGGGACAGGTCGGGATGCCAGCCGTGATATCGACGTTCAATTCATCGGCTTTCGGCATATCGACGGCATGGGAGTGTGCGCCGCTGTCTTGGAGGCTAGCCAGGGACCCTATGCCACTTCGCTACCGGGCGAGGGGGGTAACCCCAAGGCGATGTCCAGCCTTAGAGCTCCCCCGCTGTCTGCGACCGATGCCGCTGCTGCAATTTCTAGTTGCAAAATCCAGCATATAACACGTCAATCTTGCAGCAACCTCGGCTCGACGATTGCCGTCGCCACTCTGGCCAGTCTGGATTTTCTGTTTCGCGATCGCTGGTGGCAAAGCCGAGCGCCAGCAGTTGCAAGCCCGCCGTGGCGCCAAAAAGTCTGGCACGGCCGCCATGCGAATCCAGCAAGCGAAACTACAGACTGCCAATTGACCTGACGAAGACACGCTTTGACGCCTGCGTGAACGATTGCACCGGTGCGTGTGTCAATTCTGCGTAAATCGTGCGTGAACTTGTATCCGGGCGTTCTGAAACAAGCCTCTATCGCGGGACAGCGCGTCGTGTGCCGTGCGGTGCCGCGAGCCTGGAACGCATATGGAGGATGCAGATATGTTGCAAATACAGGAACGACCGACGGACGTTACGCCCGGCAATGATGTCGTCACGGCGCTTGACCCATTGATTGCGCTCTTCAATTCCGCCGGTCCCGAACCTTTCATGCTCGAGTTAAAGGCGCGCCTTACAGGTCTGCGTGAAGCCGCGGGCGACGAATGGTTCGGCGATGTGATGCGGGAAGTGCGCCAGCACGAGGCGATCCGGATCGCACGGTCATGTCCCATCGCAAGCCATGCCTCAGCGCGCCCGCGCGGTTATCCGGGCGACGCCGGCCTGCTTGATCTGCTCTATCTGCATCCGGCAAACCGGCCGGTATACGCCGACGATATTGCCCGCCGGGTCTCTGCCGTATGCCAGGGGGCAAGGGTTGCGCGTTCCGTGCGCTATCGCCGGATGCTCCTCGCGGACGCTATCGACCGTGCCGCCATCGCGACGCCACAGGCATCGATCCTGTCACTTGCGTGCGGCCATTTGCGCGAAGTCGAATGGTCCAATGCTCTTGCAACCGGTGGTGTCGGCCGGCTTGTCGCGGCTGATCAGGATGAACTTAGCCTGGCGGCGATCCGGCAGGATTATTGCCCGACGATTCCGGCAATCGAGCCGGTGGCTTGCTCGGTCCGTGATGTCCTGAGGGGCGGTGGTGAAAAGCTCGGTCGGTTCGATCTGGTCTATTCGGCCGGCCTTTATGACTATCTGCCAAAGGCAGTGGCTGAGGCGCTGACCACGCGACTGTTCACGATGCTGAATCCAGGAGGCCGCCTCCTGATCGGCAACTTCGGTGCCGGGCTTGATGAAACGGCCTTCATGGAGGCCGTAATGGATTGGCCGCTGATCTGGCGGTCGCCGGAAGCCATTGCAGATTTTGGCGCCCAGATCGATCCGGGCTTGATCGCTCAGACACATGTCTTTGCGGATCCGACCGGCACGTGCTGGTATCTCGACATCACGCGGCGGTAGGGCAATGGCACGAGGGAAAGGCCCCGCCGCGCTGATTCTCGGTGCGATTCTGAAGCGCGATACGACGGCCTTTGCTTTCACGCTCGCGGCGTGCGCCATTGCAGGGATCGTCGCCGCCTTTC
>JAAFIT010000206.1 GCA_013298745.1 Sphingomonadales bacterium | reverse complement strand
GGCCGCAGCGGCAGACATTGCCGGCCATGGCCGCATCGATGGCGGCATCATCGGGGTTAGGCGTCGCCTTTAACAGGGCGGTGGCGGACATGATCTGCCCCGGCTGACAATAACCGCATTGTGCCACTTCGCCGGCGCGCCACGCCGCCTGCACCGCCTTGCCGGTGGGGGTCGCGCCAACGCCCTCGATGGTGGTGATCGCCGCCTTGCCGACATCGCCAACGGCCAACTGGCACGACCGCACCGCGGTGCCATCGACATGCACGGTGCAGGCCCCGCACAGGGCCGCCCCGCAGCCATATTTGGTGCCGGTCATCCCGACGATATCGCGCAGCACCCAGAGCAACGGCATATCGGGCGGCGCATCGACTGCGACGGACTTGCCGTTGATACGCAGGTTGATTCTCATCGGGACCGATCCTCCTTGCGCCATGGTAGCGCCGCTGTTGCCAGCGAGTCACGCATTGTCGTGTTTTGAACAATAGCCAGCAAGTCGGGCCCGAATATTGCAGCTTTGCAATCAGTTCGCCGCCGGCTCGTGCAAATCTTCGCACAACGTCGATTCGTCACAAGGGGCAATTGATCCACAACAGACGCGGGCTCGACAAGACTGCAACAGACAGTCGTCGCGCTGAAAGCAACACACTCGGGGGAGGACATGATGCTGCATCGTTCGACACGCACGCGCCTGGCGCAACTGGCGCTGGTCACCACGGTTCTCACGCCGCTGCCGGTGCTGGCGCAGACACCGGCACCGACGGCCAAGCCAGACACCGCCAAGGCCGAGGCCCCGGCCGACGAGGCCGCCATTGTCGTCACGGGCTCGCGCATCGCTACCGCCGGCTATACGGCACCCACGCCGGTGACAGTGGTGGGCGAGGAAATCATCCTGCGCGATGCCCGCGCCACCATTGGTGACACGATCCGCGAATTGCCCGCCGTCGGCGCCTCGGCATCGCCGAACAACACTTCGGGCGCCGGCAACATCGTCGCCGGCGTCACCGGTCTCGATACCGTCAACCTGCGCAACCTTGGCGTCACCCGCACGCTGGTGCTGTTCGATGGCCAGCGCGTCGTCCAGTCCAACGTCACCGGCCAGGTCGATATCGGCACCATCCCGACAGCTTTGGTGCAACGCATCGATGTCGTCACCGCCGGCGCCTCGGCAGCCTGGGGGTCTGATGCCGTCGCCGGTGTCGTCAACCTCGTTCTCAACAAGAAATTCGACGGGGTCCGCGCCAGCATCGAGGCTGGCGACACGTCGGGGTTCGATCGCTTCAACTATCGTGCGCAAGCGGCATTCGGCGCCGGCTTCGATGACGACAAGGGCCGGGTGATCGTTGCCGGCAACTGGTTCGATGCGCCGAGCAACGTCTTCGCCAATCAACGCAGCTGGAACACCTATCGCCAGCTGGTCAACAACCCGGCTTTCACCACCACCAACGATCAGCCGCGGTTGATCCACGCCGACAATGTCAATCTGTCGGGCGCCACTACCGGCGGTCTGATCGTCGGTGCCTGCCGCCTGCCGTTGAGCGCCACCGGCACCTGCCCGACGGGGGGCAGCACCTCACCCGGCGCCCTGCTCAACCAGCAGTTCATCGGTGCCGATGGCCAATTGGCGCCGTTCACGCCGACCAATGTGTCGGGCCAGGTCGCCGCCAACGCCGAAACGCTGCAAGCCTCGCTCAACAATCTCGCCATCCGCTATCGCACCGGCTCGCTGTTCGGGCTGATGTCGTATGAATTTGCCGATTGGCTGAAGGCATCGGTGCAGCTGAACTATGGCACCACCTTCTCGCGCAACAATTCGGTGCCGTTCATCCGCATCGGCGCCCAGGCGCCGCAGATCCGTATCGACAACCCCTATCTGCCGACCGCGGTTCGCGATCAGATGGTCGCATCAAGACTGACGTCGATCCAGGTCGGCACCACCAACATCAACAACGCCACCGCCGATACGCTGTCATACGACAATTTCGTTGCCAACAGCGTTGGCGTGCCGGTGGCGACCACCGACCGCACCCTGAAGCGTGGCGTGTTTGCCATCGAAGGCGATCTGGGCGGCGGCTGGTCGTACAACGCCTATTATCAGCGCGGCGAAGTCACCGTTTTCCAGACGACCGAATCCAACGCCATCGTCGGCAACTTCAACAAGGCGGTCGATGCGGTGCGCAACAGCGCCGGCGCCATCGTCTGCCGCGTCAACGCCGATGCCAGCACCACGAATGACGATCCGGCGTGCCAGCCGCTCAACATCCTCGGGCAAGGCGTCGCCTCGCAGGCGGCAATCCGCTACATCAACGTCGCGCCGGGGCAGAATTTCCAGCGCCAGGAACTCGTCCAGAACGTCGGGGCGATTTCGGCGCAGGGCACGCTGCCGTTCGGTTTTGCTGCCGGCAATATCGCGCTGGCCTTCGGCGGCGAACTCCGCAGCGAAAAGGGCACCATCACCAACGATCCGGGCGCCCAGGCGCGCATTTACTCGGTGGCGAACTTCCCGTCTTTCTTCGGCGAATATGACGTGAAGGAAGGCTTTATCGAAGCCGATGTGCCGCTGATCAAGGACGGTTTTGTCCAATCGATGAACTTCAATGCCGCGGCGCGCCTGACCGATTATTCGACCAGCGGCGCGGTGACGACTTGGAAGTTCGGCCTGACCGCCGATGTCAACGACATGATCCGCCTGCGGGGGACCGTCTCGCGCGACATTCGCGCGCCCAACCTCAACGAATTGTTCAGCACCGGGCTGTCGACGCTCAGCTCGGCGGTGTCGCCGGGAACCGGCACGACGGTGTCGATCTTCACCTTCGCGTCGGGCAACCCCGATCTGCAGCCCGAAGTCGCCCGCACCTATTCGGCCGGTGTGGTGCTGCGCCCGGCCGATCGCTTCAACATCTCGATCGACTATTACAACATCAACCTCAGCGATGCGATCGTCAGCGTCGGCGCCAACGAAGTGCTGGCGCGCTGCAACGCCGGCGAGACGGCATTCTGCGACCAGCTGGTCTTTGCCGGCCCGATCGGCTCCAACGGCAAGCCATTGCTAAGCCAGATCAACACCTTCCCGCAGAACATCGCCAGCCTGAAGACCTCGGGCATTGATTATCAGGCAGATTATACCTTCCCGGTCGGGTCGGGATCGTTGCAGTTGCGGCTGCTCGGCAATTACATCCTGCAGTTGCAGCAACAGCAGCTCGGCAACACCTTCAACCTTGCCGGCGCCATCGGCCCCGACAATCCGGGCGGCACCGGTTTCCCGCGGGCACGCGCCACCTTCAGCACCACCTACAACGACGGCGGCCTGTCATTGACCGCGCAAACCCGCTTCATCGGCGCCGCCAAGCTGGTTTCGACCTGGACAGCCAAGGATGTCGACAACAACAAGGTGCCGGCGATCGCCTATGTCGATCTGCGCGGTTCCTATCAGATCAACGACACCATCCAGGTCTTCGCCAACGTCGACAATCTGATCAACCAGGCACCCCCAAATGTGGCAGCTTCGCCAACCCAGGGGCAAACATCCTATTACTTTACGCCGATCTCGGGCATCATCTACGATGCCCTGGGGCGCCAGTATCGCGCCGGGGTGCGCGTAAAGTTCTGATACGATATCAACAGACAAACAGGGCCGGCGAACCGGCCAACGCAAGGGGAGTGACAGCGATGGAAACGACACGCAGGGAAACCTTGGGGATGCTCGGCGGCCTCGCCGCGGCCGGGCTGATGGCGAGCAGCGCCAGTGCAGCGCCCCGCCTCGGCAGCGCCAAGAAAACGCTCTATTGGGTCGCAACCGTCACGCCCTGCAACAAGAAGGGTGATTTCGATCCCGGCGCGATGGCCGACATCATGGCCTGGCACAAGAAATGCGGCGCCGATGGCGTCGTGGTGCTCGGCACCTCGGGCGAGTTCCCGTCGTTTTCCACCAAGGAGCGCCGCTTCGTCACCGAGACGGTGATGAAGCACAAGAACGGCCTCAATGTCATCGTCGGCCCTGGCACGCCGAACATCATCGAAACGACCGAGCTCGCCAAGCACGCCAAGGATGTCGGCGCCGATGGCCTGCTCGTCATTCCGCCCTTCTATTTCAACGAGCCGCCGCTTGAAGGGCTGACCGATTATTACAAGCGGCTGATGGATGCGGTCGATCTGCCGACCAACCTTTATCACATCCCCGGCACCAGCGAGGTTTCGATCAGCATCGATCTTTTGAAGAACCTGTCCGGCTATCAGCACCTTGCCGGCATCAAGGATTCATCGGGCTCGGTCGATGGCTACAAGGCCTTTGTCGCCGCCTTCCCCGGACTCAACATGCGCTGCGGCACCAACAACAATCTCGAGGTCGCGCTCGAGAACGGCATGGGCACCATCCTTGCCGATGGCAACCAGTTCAGCGCCAAATGCGCCAACATCTTCAAGGCCTATCGCGCCGGCGGTGACTGGAAGGCCGAACTCGCCAAGCTGCGTGCGGCACAACGGATCATGCGTGAAGCCAATATGGGCGCCAACACCTATGCGACGATGAAATATGTGCTGTCGCTCGAAATGGGCGGCCCGGAAATGTACGCGCGCACGCCGATGCCGCAATTGACCGATGCCCAGCGCACCTCGCTCAAGGCGGCGCTCGCCAAGGTCAACGCAATGGGCTGAGGCGAAGGCCTCGCTCGCAGACACATGATTGAAGGGCAAATTTCGATGATCACCACTCGCCGGGCCGCGCTGGCCTTCACCCTGCCCCTGCTGCTCGCTGCTATCAGTCCCGCGATGGCGCAGTTGAATGGCACCGCCGTTGTCCGCAAGACGGCGACCAACACCGTCAACTGGCCGACCTACAACGCCGATCTGGCCGGCAGCCGCTATCGCCCGCTCGACCAGATCAACGGTGACAATTTCAAGGACCTGGAAATCGCCTGGCGCTTCAAGACCGACATGTTCGGCAGCCGGCCCGAATACAAGCTGGAAGGCACGCCGCTGGCGGTCGATGGCATCATCTACGCCACGGCAGGCACCCGCCGCGCGGTGGTGGCGCTCAATGCCGTCACCGGCGAACTGCTTTGGTCGTTCAGCCTTCACGAAGGCAAGCGCAGCGCCGAAAGCCCGCG
>JAAFIT010000205.1 GCA_013298745.1 Sphingomonadales bacterium | reverse complement strand
TTGCGCAGATTGTCGAACAATACGCCGCCGAAGCGCGCGAGCGCATAGGCGCAGACCAGTGCCACGGCGATGCCGATGCCATCTGGGACGCCCGCCGCCATGCGATCGATGGCGCCCTTGAAGGCAAAGGGCATGACCAGCGAGGTCGATTTCGCCAGGATGACGAGGAACATCGCCGCCGTGACGCGCGCCTTCAGCGCCGGCTCACCCGCCGGCCACAAATAGGGAATGAAGCGCTTGAGGGTGCGCAGGTCCGCCTGCTTGGCGGGGGCGCCGGGCGCTGCGGTGGCGGAGAAATGCTGCATCTGCGCCTATGTGGCGACACCTTGGTGCCGGCGCAACCAGTCGCAATGCCCCACAAACGATTAGGCCCCTGCTCCGGGGGCATGGAGCAGGGGCCATTTTGCGCTCGTCACGCAGCGGGGGATGATTGGTCAGTCGCCGGCTAACAGGGGGCAAACGCCGGCGACGGGCATCACCCGCATCGCCGTTATGCCTCGCGCCAGCTTGACCGGGCATGAACGACTGAAAGTTTTTACGGCCGGCGCAGAAAACTTTTTAACCGCGCGGGTAGCCTCCGGCGGCTGGGGCCACCGGCCCCAGGCCCAATTTCGGTAAACTGCGCAACCAGGTGCGACCACAATCGGGGTTTGGGGCCGTCGGCCCCAACCGCCGGAGGCCTTCTTTACCTTTACCGCGTCACCGGCCGCCGCGGATCGCGAAAGCCGAAATCGGCTTTCGACAGGTCGGCGTTGTAGCGAATGTTCGAAAGCTGGATGGTGCTGCGGCCGCCCTGGGCATCATAGCTGGTCCAGCCGGCAAGCGACAGGCCACCGGGGGCAGCCTTGTCGGTGCGGAACATGATGGCGAGCGATCCGAATTCGGGACGCTTGGCGTCGCGCGCCTCCACAATGACGCCCTGATCGGTCGTCTGCGCGATGCGCGCGACGCCCGAAAGATCGGGTTCAGAGGCGAGCAGAATGCCGAGCGGTGTCGATTTCACCGGCCATTGCGACACCTGGTTGACGGCATAATCGACAAAGGTGAGCGTCTTGCCGTTGCCGACGATCAGCAGCTTGGCCTTGTCATATTGAAAACGGATCTTGCCGGGCCGGGCGAGAATCATCTTGCCGGTGGTGATGCGGCCATCAGCACCGGTCTGGGTGAAATCGGCCGACAGGCTGGTGGTGGCCTTCAGCGAGGCCGCGACGTCGTCAAGGCTCGCTGCTGCGGCAGGGCCGGCAAATCCACCAGCGAGCAACAGCAGGGGCAGGGTCCAGGTCTTCATGGCGGCCGATATGCGCGTGCCGGCCTTGCAACACAATGAACGGTGATGCGTTCAACAGCCATTCACGCCGCGACGCCCTTGTTGCGGCAACGAATTCGCTTCTGGGAATCAAGAACATGACGATGCAAAACATGATGCGTGGCGCAGTGGCGGCTCTGATTGCGGTGGGCGGCATCGCCGCGCCGCTGGCGGCCAAGACCCACCAAAAGTCGCAACCGGTGCGCTACGAATACAACGGTCGCACTTACAACAGCTACGAACAGTGCCGGGCACAGAAGAACAAGGCGGCGAAGGACGGCGCGATCGTCGGTGCGGCGACCGCCGGTATCGGCTCGGCGCTACTCGGTGCCAATCTGGGCGAAGCCGCACTCATCGCCGGCGGTGGCGCGCTGGTCGGCAACCAGATCGGCAAATCGAAGAAGTGCTGATGCGCTAACCGGTGCAACTCGCGCCGCCGAGCACGCAGAAGCGCGCGCAATGCGGGTGATTGAGCGCGACGGGGCGTGACGCTTCGGCGAGCGTCGCGCCCAGTTCGAACTGCGGATCATAGGCGAGCAGCGTGCAGGCAAGCACGGCGGGGGAATCGGCGCCCTTGCGCTTCACCACCATTCGCTGCGTCGCGCACATCATGGTCTCGGGCGCGACATCGAGGATGCCCCAGCAGGCGGTGGTGATTTCGGGCACATCGGCGCCGGCGTCCATTTCGGGAAACAGCACCAGCGGCGGCATCGGCACGCCGAGCGTGGCGAACAATGCGGCATAGCCGGCCCGCGCCTGCTCGTCCGATTCGTCGGCCAGGTGCCGGCCGGCAATGGCGAGCGAGAAGCCATTGGCGGCGAGCCATTGGATGCCGTCGATCGCAATGGCAAAGCTGCCCGCCCCGCGCTCGGCATCGTGCAGCGCCTGTGTGTAATGATCGAGGCTGACGCGCAGGGTGAGCCGTTCGCGCGGCAACGCCAGCAATTGCGCCTCGAATCGCCGCATCGGGCGCATCGCATTGGTGAGGACGAGGACTTCGAAACCGCGCGCCTGCGCCAGTGCGATCATCGCCGGCATCTCGCGGTTCATGAACGGCTCGCCGCCGGTAAAACCGATCTCGCGCACCGGCAGGCCATCGCCAGCGATTTCATCGAGATACAGCGTCAGATCGGCGAGGCTCAGATAGGCCAGCGCATCGTTGGTCGGCGAGCTTTCGATATAGCAGGTGGCGCAGGCGAGGTTGCACAGCGTGCCGGTGTTGAACCACAAAGTCTCCAACGCCTTCAGCTCGACTGTCGCGCGCGCCTCACCCTTGGCGGTGACGTGCGGATCGCGGAACTTGGCCGGATCGAGCCGCGGCGCGGTGACGGCGAAAGGCGAAAGGCTGGCGATGGTCTCGGCTCCCCGGTAAGGCTCGCCGGCAATGATTCGGCGAGCACGATGACAGGGTTACAGGCAGGAGCGGCGGCGTTGCAACGGCGGCAATGTCGCTGATGCGCGTGCTCGTCACCGGTGCCGCCGGGTTGATCGGCGGGGAGGTGTGTGCCCGGCTGGCGGCGCGCGGTCATGCAGTCACCGCGCTGGTACATCGCAATGCCGATGTGCGGGACAACCAGCGGCAGTCCGTAGGCAACATCACCGTGCTGCGCGGCGATGTGCGCCTGCCGGGCTTCGGCCTTGTAGCGGCTCCCGAAGTCGATCTTGTCATCCATAGCGCCGCCGTGACCGCCTTCGATGCCACACCCGAGGCCTATCAGTCGGTCAATGTCGATGGCACCGCCCATGCGATTGGCGTGGCGCGTGCCGCTGGCGCACGGTTGCTGCATGTCTCGACCGCCTATGTCTGCGGCGCGCGCGACGGGGTGATTGCGGAGACCGACACCGGCACGGCGTTCGTCAACGGCTATGAAGCCAGCAAGGCGGCGGGCGAGGCGCTGGTGTGGCGATCGCGGCTCGATTTCGCCATCGCCCGGCCTTCTGTTGTCGTGGGTGATTCTATCACTGGCGCCATCAGCCGCTTCGAAAACATCTACATGATCTTCAAGCTGATCGCCGAAGGCCGGGTGCGAACCTTGCCCGCCGCCGCTGGCGCCAGCCTCGATCTGGTGCCGATCGATCATGTCGCCGGCGGCATTGTCGCGATGGCCGAAGATTTTGGGCGCGTGAAGGGCCAGACGCTGCATCTTGTTGCCGAGAGCGCGACGCCGATTGCCCGCATCGGCGAAGCGATTGCCGCCGTGCCGGGGCTCGGCGCGCCCCACTTCGTCGCCCCTGACGCGTTCGATCCGACAACGCTGCCGCCCATCGAGCGCCGCTATCACGCCGCGGCGGCGGCGCTTTACACCAGCTATCTGCTGCGCGGGCCGGTGTTCGATGCCAGCAACACCCGCGCCTTTGGCCTCGACTGTCCGCCGACCGACCGTGCCTGGCTCGACCGATTGATCGGCTATTGTCTCGACAAAGGCTTCGTCACCGCACGTCCGGGTAAAGGTGCCCCAGCGCCTTCGGCTTGATCCCCATGCCCCAGCGAAAGCCGACCTTCAGATAGATCCAGTTGGCTTTCCATTCCCCCCATTTCGCCACCCGGCGATCGGAGGTGAGGACGATGCGGTTGACCAGCCGCGTGCGCCCCAGCCGCGCCATGCGGACACAAAGCTCCGCCTCCTCCATCACCGCCATCGCTTCGTCAAAGCCGCCAACGGCGAGGAAATCGGCGCGGCGGAAAAACATCGCGTGATCGCCGAACAGCAGCCGCCCACCGCGGACGAACAGATGCGGGCGGAACAGCAGCGGCGCATACCAGGTCTTGATCCAGTTGTGGAAACTCGTCGCCCAGCGCGTCGTCTTGGGGCCGGACAGGATGGCAGTGAAGCCGGCGAGGTTGATGCGGGGATCGGCCATCGTCGCCGCCACCACCGCCATCGCATCATCGGGCAACCAGGTGTCGGCGTGGAGGACCATGACCAGCGGCGCGGTCGTCGCTGCCACGCCGGCGTTGCACTGCCGCGCCCGGCCCTTGGGCGATGTGATGACGCGCAGGCCCAGGCTTTCCGCCACCGCCACACTATCATCGCTGCTGCCGCCATCGACCAGCAGGATCTCGTCTGGCTTCGGATCGAGCGCCGCAAGGCAACGCGCCAGCCGCGGCAATTGCGGTGCTTCGTCGAGCATCGGGATGACGACAGCGATCACAGGCCCGGCCACTGCGCCAGATCGTCAGGTGTATCGAGGTCGGATAGCGTCTCCAGCCGAGGTGTATCGTCAGGGAGGCGTGCCAGAGTCGTGGCCAGCACGCTGTCCGTCCCCCATGCGACATCCCGGAACACTCCCGGGTGCGGTGCCGCCAGACCGAGCAACCAATAGCCGCCATCCGCCGCCGGGCCGATGACCGCAGGGTGGCGCGCCAATGTGGCCGCGGCGTCGCTCAGATGCTGCGGCAACAGCCCCGGAACATCGGCGCCGAGCAGCAGCACCGGCAGGGCTTCGGCAGCGCGCGCCAGCCGTTCGCCGAGATCGCCATCGCCTTGATCGACCACCTCGGTCACGTCTAGCCAGTCGCGGAATGCCGCCGGATCGCCACCGGTCGAGCGGATTTCAAGCGTCAGTCCCGCTGAACGAACCGTCGCCACCGTCCGCTCGGTCAGCCGCCGGTGCAGATCCGCCGCGCCCTGTGCCCCCAGCGCCGGAATCAGCCGCGTCTTGGCCTTGCCGGCCTCGGGCCAGCGGGTGAACAGGGCAACGCGAACATTCGGCGGGGCAGGCATGCCCCAAGGCATAGCACCGCCCGCCGCTGCCGCCAGCCCCGCTTACCCGGCGGGCGAATACCAGATCGGCGAG
>JAAFIT010000204.1 GCA_013298745.1 Sphingomonadales bacterium | reverse complement strand
GCGACGAGTGCCTCAATGAGACGCTGTTCACCTCGCTGGCCCACGCCAGATCGATCCTGGCCGCCTGGAAGCACGACTACAACACCGTCAGGCCGCACTCGAAACTGGGCGGGCGCACCCCCGCCGAGATCGCCGGCCAACGGGGTTGGGGGCATGCCCCCAACCCCGTTGCCATCACATCAACCATCAGCCATCAAAGCAAAGGACTCTACTTCTGAACGGTACCAATCAGGGGTGCACGTCACCCGCGATGTTGGTCTCAATAGTGACCGCGACACGATCAAGGACGGCGCGAGGGAAGGCGACTTCACCGCAGTCCAATTGAATGAGCAACCCAATGCCATTTTCATCAACGATCTGAAGACGGTGTATAGCAATGTTGCCATCGACCGGTTGCTGGTCAGGCAGAGTAGCCGCTCTGGCTGACACCGGGCACCCTGCTCATTCGCCTGATCTATGTGTGCAATTCTCATCGACTGCCCTACTTGGCGCAAAAAGCGGTGGTACGCTTCAGGTGGTCGCGTTCCAGCCGGAGGTTGGTATTCTCGCGGCGGAGCCGCTTCAGCTCCTCGACAGCCCGATACAGAGGTTTTCGCCAACTCGCGCCGCGTTAGATCACTGGCCAGTGCAAATCACACCGCCTAATCCACAAACTCCTAAATAAAACCCTTCTGCTTGCTCATCAAGTTTACCTTTCATCGGAAGGAAACTCTCCACTTTATCGAGGCAAGTCTACAAAGTGACTGCAGTCGCTTGAACGATAGATGATCGGCTTGTGGACGCCCCCTGCCCCGTATCATAATGAGCAGCATTAATGCTCCTGATGCGCGAGTCTCATTGAAGTGGTACGATGATGTTTGCAGTGAGGGGCTGCTAAACGTACGGATTTTGACCATGACCGGGATCGCCATCGGCTATGCACGCTGTTCGACCGACAAGCAGGACCTGACGGTTCAGCGAGAGGCACTTTTGAAGCTCGGCGTTGGGGAAGACCGGATTTACACCGACCACGGTCTGACCGGCACCAATCGGCTGCGGCCCGGTCTTGACCAGGCGCTTGCCGCGGTCCGCGCCGGCGACACGCTGGTGGTGCCCAAGCTCGATCGCCTCGCCCGCTCGGTGCCTGATGCCCGCGGCATTGCCGACGAATTGATGAAGCGCGGTGTGAAACTGCAACTGGGCTCGACGGTGCACGATCCGACAGACCCGATGGGCAAGATGTTCTTCAACATCCTGGCGACCTTCGCCGAGTTCGAGAGCGACCTCATCCGCATGCGCACACGCGAAGGCATGGCGGTGGCCAAGGCCAAGGGCAAGTTGAAGGGCAAGCAGCCGAAACTGTCACCGCTCCAGAGCCGGGAACTGCGCCGCATGTTCGACACGGGCGACTATTCGATCAGCGACCTGTCGGACGTGTTCAAGGTGTCCCGGCCGACGATCTATCGCACCCTCGCCCGGCAGCAAAGCGCATCCGCGGCTTCGGTTAAAGGGAAACCCGCCAAACATGGCTGATCAACAGATCCCGGAAGGCTTCGAGCGCCATTTCCGGCACGGCGAGCGTTTCCATCTCGGGTCATATATCGACTGGCGGCACTGCAATTCTCGCGGCAAAGCCCACACCGACTTGAACTTTTCAGGCCGCTTTTGACCGCAACCATGCAAAGCACGCCGCAGGATACACACACGCAACTCAACTTCCGGAGGCGGCGAAGCTCCTAAGGCCTTCAACATCGATGATGCGCAGGCGCTGATAGTGTTTTGTAATCCAGCCCTTGCGCTCAAGTTCGCCGAGCGCCTGGTTAACGTGAGGTCTCGATACATTGGCCATCTCGCCCAGTTCCGCCTGGGTCATCAGAAAGCCATCAGGGTGGTGCGGCTCGACCCCGTCTTCCGCCCCGGTGACCCGCAGTAGAACGGCCGCAATGCGCTTGCTTGCATCGGGGATTAGCAGATCGGAAATAATGCGCGTGGCAAGGATGGAGCCGCCATCGGCCATGTTGCCAATGCAGCGCGCTGCAACCGGATCGGCCTTGATCATCGCCTCCAGCGGCGCCAGTGGCACATACAGCAATTCGCTGTCTTCCATTGCGCGCATTCCCTGCGCGCGGCGCGCACCGGGTACCAGCACCGGATGGTGGCCGAACCAGCTCCCGGCGCGCAGCACATGGCCAAGCCGCAGCAGATGGAACGGCCCGCCGCCTTCGATCCCGATGCCGCCCGAAACCACGCCGTAGATGCCACCTGGCGGGTCGTTGATCGCAAACACCCATGCGCCGCGCGCGATCGACAGGCAGCGGGCCATATCGAGAATCTGGCGGCGAAACCCGGCCGGCTGATGTGAAAGCCAGCCACGGGCCGTGAACAGGGCTTCGTGCGCAGTGCCGCTCTCGGATATCGGGACCGGGTTTAGCTGCATGGCCGGAAGGTCTGGTTCTCGGGAGGGGTGACGCGGACGAAACTCTTTTCTTTCGCCAAACGTCTCACAACCGATGATGTGACACAAGGGTCATCAGGAGCGGTGCTGCTACACGCGCGTTTCCGAGCCGAAGGCCGGCGCTTTGTTCCTGGCGTCGTTTTGCAGGCCAGTCTCGTGCCAGGTCACGAACCTTGCCGTGCAGAGATCGACAGTAAATCGCACGGCCGCGATGATGTCGCACATGCCATCGGCCAACGATCCCGATCAATCCCGGACAATTTCGCGGGTAATGATGCCGGCGGTAATGCCGACAGCGCGACCGGTGCGTCGGGCATCGCGGCGTTCTTCATAATAGCGCCGCTCGCAATCCATGTCATAGCCCCAGGACATCATGCATTGCTGATAATGCTCATCGGCATTGGCGGCGGCGGCACCGCGGGCGATACCTGAGGCGACGACCCCGGCAACGATGCCAGCGCGGCGAGCATCGCGACGGTTTTCCCAGCGGTCATAGCGATCGCCCCAGCCGTTGTTATAGCGATCACGCTTGCGGGCATCGGCGCTGGTGCTGGCGAGCAGCGCCACAACGGCGAGCGCGGCGAAGGTGGCAAACGGCCTCATTTCGTCGCTACCGCGCTGACCAGCGCCGTGCCATCGGGGCTTTGCGCCTTGCAGGCGGCAACAACTCGCTTCAGTTCGTTCACCATCCAATCGCGTTTGACCGGCAGGCTGGCTTCGCCGCGCGCCACGTGCCAGCCGTGCAGCCAGAACAGCGCGACCGCGATATCGTCCTGCGCTTCCTCGGCGGCGGCCTGGCGCTTGCTGCTCGGCTTTTCACCCGGATCGGCCATCCGCACGGCGGCCATAAGATCAGCACAGGTCGGCTCGACGACATCATTGACCGGCGGCTTAGCCGGCTCCGCCGCCCAGGCAGCCGCATGAATCGAGACCGCTGTCGCCAGCAGGATCCACCCGAAACGTATCATGTGCTTCCCCTCTTCTCGTTCCTCAAAAGACCAGATTTCCTCGCAGCCCACCGATCACGGCCGGGTCGCGGTCGCCCGATGCCGGGTTCACGAACTGGATATTGGCGGTCAGCTTGAACCACGGCGTCAGGCCAAGGCTGTACCAACCCTCGATTCCCTGTTCGTCGTTGAAATCGAAGACCGGGTTCAGCGAGTCCTGCAAGGCATTGGACATGTCGTACATGAAACCGCCAAGGCCGAAACTGTCGTTCGGGCGGCCTGGGATCATGCCATGGCCGGCGATGCCGACGACAAGCGATGACTGGATGGGGTTGGGATTGCCGTCGGCGATCGCTACCTTGACGACGGCATCGAGGCCCTTGCCCTTCACCTGGCTGCTTTCGGCAAGGCGATGCGTGACCTGCAACGCGATATTGTAGCTGCCTTTCACATCATCGGTCACCAGACCGGGCGGCAACAGCACGTCTTCAAGGTCGGCGCCGCGTTTGGTGGACACGGTGGAGGTGACTCCGATCGAGGATTTTCGGCCCGCGATGATCCCGTCCCAGGTTGCGCCAACCGAGATGTTGACGCCTGTCGCGAACAGGTCGCCGGGGAAATAGTCGCGCGTGCGGTCTTTGGGGTCGAACACCATCACCGTCAGGGTGATCGGCGTGCCCTTGTGGACAAGGATGCCGCCCATGATCGTCGGCGGCACCACGCCCGAGGGCGGGGCGACGAAGGGGAACATCATAAAGCGCTGCGTGCCCCAGCCGCCGAAGATGGGATCGCCAGCGAGCAGATCGACGGCGTTGATCTTTCCCACCATCAGCACGGTGCGCTTGCCGATGCCCTGCGTGAAATACAGCGATGTGGCGGCAAAGCTGTCACCGCCGAGTGGTAGGGTCGCGCCGACATTGGCCGGCCACAACTGGCCACCAAAGGCCGGGCGCGGGTCGCCGAAGCGGCCCTCACCATGGACGTGAAAGCCCAGCCCCTTGACCAGGCCCATCTTGCCGAAATCGAGATCGGCAAAGACGTCATAGCGTCCCGACGCGTCCCAGGTCTTGTTGCCATCGCCCGCCACCAGCCCCTGGGCAAAGCCGGTGACATCGCCGCGTAGCGAAAAGCCGCTGGCGGCAAGATCGCTGCGGGCACCGCCCCAGTCACCGGTCAGGCCATCGGCGGCCACGGCCGGGTTGGCGACGATCGCCAGGCCGAGAAACACCCACTTCATTTGCGAACCCAAACGGTCTTGCCGTCCTTGATGGTTTCCAGCACCTGGACCTGATTGATCTTCGTCGGGTCCATGGTGACCGGATTGTCCGACAGCACGACGAGATCGGCGAGCTTGCCTTCCTTGATCGAGCCCTTGCTTTCTGCCTCGCCGAACTGTTCGGCGCCCCAGATGGTGATCATCTTCATCGCTTCATAAGGGCTGACGCGCTCACCGGCACCCATCACGGTCCCGGACCGCGAGGTGCGGTTGACCGTAGCCCACACCACCTGCATCAGATTGGGCAGCGCCACCGGCGCGTCTGTGTGGCTGGTCGCATGGAGCCCGGTGTTGAGTATCGAGCGCATCGGCGAGATCTGCGTAGCTTTTTCGGGGCCGATGATCTTTTTGTACCAGTCCCCCCAATAGAAAGTGTGCATCGGGAACATCGACGGGAAGATGCCCAGCGGCTTCAACTGCCCGATCTGGTCGGGACGGATGAACTGACCATGTATCAGGATCGTCT
>JAAFIT010000203.1 GCA_013298745.1 Sphingomonadales bacterium | reverse complement strand
CTGGCCCGCGATCAGGAGATCGCCGATCTGAAGGATCGCCTGCTCCGCCAGGCCGCCGAAACCGAGAACACCCGCCGCCGGCTGGAACGCGACAAGGCCGATACGGCCGCCTATGCGATGACCGGCTTTGCCCGCGATCTGCTCGCCGTGGCCGACAATCTGCGCCGCGCCGTTGCCGCGCTGCCAGCCGAAGGCTTTGACGGGGTCCGCGCCGGCATTGAAGCGACCGAGCGCGAATTGACCGCGATCTTTGGCCGCCATGGCATTTCCAAGGTCGAAACCGTCGGCCAGAAGCTCGATCCCAACCGCCACCAGGCGATGCTCGAAGTCGAACATGATGCCCATGAACCCGGCGCCATCGTCGACGAGCTTCAGGCCGGCTATGTCATCAAGGATCGCTTGCTGCGGCCGGCACTAGTGAGTGTCGCCAAGGCCAAGGGCTGAGCCGGAAACTGGGGTTGCCTCCGGTGGCTGGGGCCATTGGTCCCAGACCCCAGAGGCCCTAAGTCGAAGCCGAGTCAGCCGCCCTGGCGGCGTTTTTCTTCGCTTCGTCCTCCAGAAGCCGCGTTATCGCCCAGGCGCCGACCGCCATCGCGACCATCCCCGCCGGGCCGAGCCGCCGGGCGATGAACGGCAAGGCCAGGCCGAGCACGGCACCGGCTGGTCCGGCCGCGACACCGCCGATCTGGCGGGCGACCAGCGAGGTGGCGGTGGAGCCGATCATGTGTCGAAGCATCTGGGGTTCCTTGGCCTTCGGTCCACCCATAATGCATCCGGACAGGTCCGGGTTCCATAGCCAATCAGCGTGACAGCATCGCCCGCATTGGCGCCCGCGAGATCACCCGCGCCGTCTTTTCGTCGCTGACGACATCGGCGGCGCTTTCGAGCGTCCGGCTTGCCGCTTCGGTCTCCTTCGCCACCCGCTCGCGCAGGCCTTCGAGATAGCGATTGAGGGCATAATCGATGCTGCGTTCAAGATCGGCCGGCACGGCCCGCATGGCGACGCCCAACTGGCTATGGGCATTGTCCCAGATGTCGTTGATCTTCATGACATCGCCGCGCCAGGCCTTCAGCCGCTGGTCCATGCCGCGCGCCAGCACGCCCCGTTCGCGATCGTCCCAGACATCGGTGTAGATCAGCTCGTTTTCAGTGCGCTTGTCGACACTGCCGGTGAAGCGGCCCTGATTGGCCTGGACGAACACGCCGAAGATATCGCTCATCCGTTCGAACCGCCGCTTGAAGCCTTCCGAAATCAGCGCCGACATCGTCTTGGCATCATCGTACAAACCGTCGCAGCCGACGCGTTCGGGCCACATCCTCAAGGCAGCGTCGAAATTCTCGAAGATCGTCCGCGCCTTGTCGAGCCCGTTCTCATCGAGAAACCTGTCGACATCGCGGCGCGTCTCGGTGAACGAAACAAGGATGGCGCCGCGGTTGGGCACCTTCGACTGAACGGTGTTGAGCTGGCTGGCATAGGCATCGTTGATCAGCGGGGCGATGCATTTATGGTATTGCACCAGCGCCGCAATCAGCATTTCGAATTCGGGGCCGAAGACGCGCTGGATTTCCTCTGAGACGGCCATGCCAGGATCGCGGAACAGCTCGGGATTGGCCTTGGCGAGTTGCCCTGCCGGCAAGCCCATCTCCTTGCCAGCGGCGAAGTAATCCTTGCCGAGAAGCGAAATCTTGGGGATTTTCTCGGCCACAGCATCGGGGATACCGGCGGCCTTGGCGGCAGCGACGATGGCATCGTTGACGTGATCGGGGAATTTGTAGAATTTGGCGATGATGGCATTGGCAGCGGCGGTGACACGCAGCCAGGCATCGGTCGCGTCCTTGATGCAGGTCTGGACGATATCGTTCATCTTCTGATTGGCTTCGGCCTCGATCTTCTCGAGCTCCTTGGCGCCATAGGTCATCGCGTCCCATTTGCGCTGGAGATCGGCGACGAGCTTGGCGAGGCCGTTTTCGAGCGCGATCAGCTGGTCACGCGTTTCGCCGATGCCAAGGTTGTTAAGGCCCTGGAAAAATCCCATTTCATGGGAAACTTCGGTCTCGATCCACAGATCCATCGGCATGTAGCGGGAGCAATTGTCCCGCACCCGGTTGAGCGGCAACACCCAGCGATCGACAAGGCTGCCGATGCGGTCGTTGATCTCGCGGGTTTTCGATTCGTTGCCCGGATCGGTGGCAAGCGCAGCGATACCGTCGAGAATATCGGCGCGTGTGCTGTAGAGGCTCTTTATCGCAGCGATATTTGCGGCTTCAAAATACGGCTTACCCATCATCTCCTTATCGAGCGCGTGTGTGCGGCCGTCCCAATTGCCCATGGTCAGATCCTCCCCGCCTCATCGACGCGCCAGGGGCCGGTTCCGATGCGCTGCAAGGCCCAGGTCTGGCGTGTCATGACATCGATATAGCTGCGATAATCGTTGCCAACCGGCACGCCGCTATCGGCGGAAAAATCCCCGATATGATCGACCCAGACGGTCACTTGTTCGATGGCTGGGGCGCCTTCGTAGCGGCCTGCCGGCATGAGGGTGACGGGTTCGTCGGTCCAGAGCGGCCGTGCGTCGCAGCAGCGTTCCTTGAGCAGCCGGCGCTGGTCCTCGAACCGATCGGGGGCGGGTTTGCGGCCATAGGGAATCAGCACGGCGTGCATCACGCCGGTATCGTCGGCGCGATAGTCGGTGAACCAGGCGGCGTGGAGCGCCGACCAGAGTGCCATATCACCGGCCTTGACCGCCGCGATGACCGCCGCAACGACGGCGGCCGGACTGGCGTCGTCGGGGGGCAGGTCGGGGGTGTCGTCGACCAGTCCCACTTCGCCGGCGAAGACGGTTTCGCCAGCGGTGATGGCTGTCAGATCGACAAACATGGCACCGCCGACCAGTGCCGCCACGGGTTCGACGACGAGGCCGAAATAGGCGCGATCGCCGATGGCGCATAGCCGCACATCGGGGGTGACACGGCCCAAAAATTGCCATTCGGCACGCAAATCCGGGTTGACGAGCCGGGTGTAGCGGCGCTGCGCCCGCAGCATGGCGATGGTGGCCGGGGTTTCGGCGTTGATGAACCACCAGCCATCGCTGCGCGATCCGGCGGCGAACCAGTTGCGGCCACCATCGTTGAGATACTGGCTGTTGCCCAGCGGTGGCAGGACAAGCATCTTGCCGGCAAGCAGCGATACATCATCGGCGGCCGGGTTGGGCGCGGGTGCGGACGCAATGACGGGCTGCGCCGCAACGGCGGCGTCCCAGGCGGCGGTGGCGAGGCCCTTGATCTGTACCGCCAATTCTTCGCCGCGGCGGCGGAAATCCAGCGCGCCGGGTGCCAGGGTTGCCGGTTCGCCCGCCATGGCAGCGCGGGCGGCGTCATAATCAGCCTTCAGGGTGCGCGACCAATCGCAAGGGAAATTGGCGACCGCGAAATCGACGCGGGCGCCATGCTGTTCGCCAAGGTTGCGATATTCAAAGCGCGTGTTGAAGCTGCCGCCGTGGACACGGTCGACGTCGCCGAGTGTGGTGAGCAGCGTGACGAGCGCCGCATACCAGGCCGCCCAGCCGCCGTTGTTGAAGCCGGCATTGTCATAGATGTCGGGGCCGCCGGGGGCGACGAGGCTGCGGCCTTCGGGAGTTCGCGTCATCGGCGTGGGCGCGATCAGCGGCGCTGCCACGGTCAACTCGGTCCAGCCCTGGGGCACCGTCCGCCGGCGGACGGTGAGCGTCAGCGTGCTGCCGACATCGAGCCCGGCGGCAGCAAGGGCGGCGGTTTCGCCCGAAAAGCCCGGAAGGCTCGACGAAGTCTTCAGGATCATCTCGTCGGTGACCGGCGCGCCGTTGACGGCGATGATCCGGTCCCCCAACCGCAGGTCGGTGGCGCGAAATGGCGAATCCCAGGCGATCCAGATAACCCGGATATGGGGCGGCTGATCGGTGAAGGCGATGCAGGTCAGTCCGCTCAATGCGTTCGCCAAGGCCACCTCCCCCTGTTGGTGTAACCATTGTGTCCGCGAGATTATCCGGTGTTGCGCACCACGTCACCTGTCGATGATTTCGGGTGGTGACGCCGCCGCCGCATTGGCTATTGTTGCCGCGGGCGAGCGGCAGAGGGGCAGGCGTGGCGATTGTGGCGAATCAGACGGCTCCGCTCGGGCAACGGCTGTTGCCCAACTATGTGCTGGCGGTGGCGAGCGCGCTGTTGGCGTTGGCGGCCTTGCTGGCGGTGGCGCGCGGGCAGGCGCAATGGAGCCAGGTGCCGCCGCTGGTCTGGCTGCATCTGGGCAGCATCCTGATTGCCACCGGCCTCACACCGGTGATGCTGCTGCGGCGCAAGGGCGATGGCCGGCACCGGCGGCTGGGCTATGTCTGGGTAACGGCGATGCTGGTGACGGCGGTATCGAGCCTGTTCTTTTCGACGCGTGTTCCGGCTGGCTGGGGCGTCTTCACCGGCGATTTCTCGTTCATCCACATCCTCTCGGTGTTTGTCCTCATCCAAGTGCCGCGAATCGCCCAGGCGGCGCGCGCCCATGATCGGGCAGGCCATGAACGCGGCGTGCGCGGTATCGTCATCGGCGCGTTGCTCATCGCCGGCTTCTTCACCTTCCCGTTCGGCCGGATGCTCGGCAGCTGGCTGTTCGCCTGATGCACCGTCGATGCTGCATTGCGGCAAGGTTGGCGCTGTGCTAACGCCCCCGCCGCTTCCCAGTGGGACTCACACGACTATGTCGAGCGACTCGACGGCGACGACTTCCAGCCATTCGACCGGCCACCATGCACCGCAGGGAACCACAAGGCTTGCCATTGGTGCCATCGGGGTGGTGTTCGGCGATATCGGCACCAGCCCGCTTTATGCGCTGAAGGAAACCTTTGGCGGGCACCACAAGCTGGCGGTCGACCAGTTGCACGTCTTTGGCGTGATGAGCCTGGTGTTCTGGACCATGACGCTGATCGTCACGGTCAAATATATCCTTGTCATCCTGCGTGCCGACAACCGCGGCGAAGGCGGCAGCCTGTCGCTGCTGGCGATGATCTCGCGGATGTCGACGCACACCGCCGAGCGCACGCGGCTGCTCGGCCTGCTCGGTGTGCTGGCGACGGCGCTGTTCTTTGGCGATTGCATCATCACGCCGGCGATT